>NZ_CVPE01000004.1:0-300000 GCF_001049895.1 Rubeoparvulum massiliense | reverse complement strand
CTCTCAATCAGCAGATCAAGTGAGTCGCTCATCAGAAGAATTGGATCAGATTGCTCAAAAAACAGTCCAATCAACACAAGAGGTGACGCAGGTCATCCAAGAGATTGCCAAGGCTACAGAAATGCAGGCTACCACCACTGAGCAGGGAGCATTGCAGATTCAAGAGATGGCAGAGCGTTTAGAAATCATGGGAGGAACCATTGACCATATCAGTGATAGCACCATCAAGACTGCAGAACTTAGCAATACAGGGATGGCTACCATTGATGAACTTCAACATTGGTTTAATGCCAATCAGCAAGCCACCGAGGCCATTGGCGTGATCATTCAAGAGGTAGAACAGAGCAGTCAGGCGATCTCTGGAATTATTGATGTTATTAATCAGATTACAAGCCAAACCAATCTTCTCTCTCTCAATGCTTCCATTGAGGCAGCACGGGTGGGTGAAGCAGGAAGTGGCTTCGCTATCGTAGCCCATGAAATTCGCGCGCTCTCTGAACAAACAGCAAAAGCAACAGAAGGGATCCATGAGAAAATTGCTCAGATCCAGAGCAAAGCACAGGAGGCTGTGAAAGTATTTACTGAAAGCCAAGAGGCTGTGGTACGAAATGGTGAGGCGGTTCAGGAAACAGGCAAGACCTTTGGTCATATTACACAGACTGTCCAAGAACTGAGTGTTCAAGTGGAGCAACTGGCAGCACTAGGTGGAGAAGTAGAGGAGCGCAAAAATCATATTCTCGATGTTATCCAACAGATCTCAGCCAGCGCAGAAGAGAACTCGGCAGCAACAGAGGAGGTCTCTGCATCTGCACAAGAACAGCTGCAACAGATCGAGCAGGTTTCTGTCTATGCTCGTCAGCTAGATGAGGCATCCAATACCCTTACTGATGTAATGGGTCATTTCAAAACGAAGAACTAATCGATCGTTTATCTTCAGTCAAGAACGAATCTACGGTTATACTAAAAAAATGCCAGCAGGTGGGAACGTCCACTTGCTGGCGTTTATTTTTAGGCATTGGATCGATGGGAGTTGGGTTGAAGTCTTCCATAGGTTAAGGAGCGCCAGAGATATTCCAACGGTCCATAGCGATGTTTCTTTAGCCAGCTTCGACTAATTAGTACCTGTACGGAGAAGATAACCCAAGTAAGTAGAAATGTACTGGATAAAGGGATCTCATCTTGAAAGTGAAGGAGCTGCACCAAGCTCATGCCTATGACTGTTTGGATTAAGTAGTTGGTTAACGCCATCTGACCTACATAACCAACAGGACGGAGCAGCTTAAAAAAGTTGGGATGAGTTAGTAATTTCGTTAACGTGGCGAGGTAACATAGAGCCAATGGAATGGCTGTTAAGTTGACATAGAGATAGCGAAGATAGTCATTCAGAATAGAGGCGGGTTGATTAAAGAGATATAGGATTCCTACCCATCCAGGTATGGTAAGAAGGAGCCCCCCTAATTGAACCTTACGTAGGAATTGCATCCATATCTCCACCCTTTCGAAGATCAGGGCCTTTCCCGTAGCCATCCCCCATAGAAACATGGCAAGGATCGAGACCTCTGGGGCACCCAACCAAGGAAAGGGATTATTCTGATCAGAGAACACCGCTAATAAGTTGAAAACTTGTCCTCCTATAAAAAGGCTCGAGATAAAGAGTGCCCATCTAGCTGTTAGTTCAGCAGGAATACGATAAAAAAGAAACAGTCCAAGGCCTAATAAGGCATAATCATGGAGAATATCACCAAACCAAAAATGTTCATGAAGTAAACCGATGAGGAGCAGGACGATCATTCTTCTAGAAAAGCGAAGGTAGATCCGATCCTGGCGTTGTTCGGCTCGTTTCATAAAAATGAAAAAGCCCCAGCCAAATAAAAAGGAGAAGATAGTGTAGAACTTGGTTTGAACAAAGAGATCATAGAAGAGTCGAAGATAACTGTCGATTCCCGTATAAAAGGCTGGAACTGCTTGATTGTAGATTGACGTATATTGCGGGAAGTTGACAAATAGGATCCCCAATAGAGCGATACCTCGGATAATGTCGATGGAGATAAGGCGTTCTTGCTGAGAGATTGGCTGTGTCTTTGCAAGTGGATGCATGGGAGCCCTTCTTTCCAAGTCATATGTTTAATGAAAAGTATGTTATACATCTAAAAAGATGGGTACTGTTATTATACGATGGCTTCTGTCTTTAATCACATAAAAAAACGCCATCCTCATGGGGATGGCGCTGTCAATGCATTAGATTAATCCTACCCATTTCCAATAGGTGGAACTAAAGAGAAGAATCATTAGGTAAGCAATAATTGTAAGGGGTATTCCTGTTCGGACAAACTGCTTAACAGTAAAGGATCCTGTTCCGTAGGCAAGCATGTTTTGTGGTGCATTGATGGGAAGGATGAAGCCAAAGCTGATAACAAACTGTTGCAGCAGTACCATTCCTGGTGTGTTTAGGCCTTCATGCTCAAGAGCTCCTACAATGGCAATTACAATGGGAATGAGTACGGATGCAAGGCTTGTTGCGCTTGCAAAACCAAGGTGAATGAGAATATTAAAGAGGGTGATAATGGCAATCACAGATAAGATCGGCATGGCATTGAGACCAAACAGATTGAAGAAGCCATTAGCAAGCCATGCGGCAGCTTGAGTCTTTAACAAAATACCTCCCATGGAGATACCAACAGCGAACATGATGATGGTTCCCCAGGGGATTTTTTCCTCTGCTTCTTTCCAACTAAATACGCCAATACCTGGTGTAAGCAGAATGGCGATGGCGGTTAAAGTTGTCGTCGAAGTGTCGAGATCGTGAAGAATCCCTTCGGTGGACCAGAAGAAAAGGAGCAGCAGGGAGACAATGATAAGGCGGATCTCCGTATTTTTTAGCGGCCCCATCTCCTGTAATTGTTGGCGTACCATCTCTTGACCATTGGTGATCTCATGGGCCTCAGGAGGTAATGTTTTCATCATAACAAAATAGAGAATGATGGACATCAATATAGACCAAGGGGCAGCATACATGAACCATTCACTCCAGGTGAAGGAGACATTCATAGTCTTACTAATGAGATCTAAGGCTACCATGTTTTGAGCGGCAGCGGTTTTAATCCCCACATTCCAGATGGAGATGGCTTGCACCGCTGTGATGACCAAGAGCGCGGCAAGGCGGCTATTTTTGGATAAGCCAAAGGCAGTGACCATTCCAAGTAAGATGGGAACAACGGCACCTGCCCGGGCAGTAGCACTAGGGACAAAGAAAGCGAGAACAATACTAACTAAGATCGCCCCGATCACAATACGATTGGTCTTCGATCCCACACGGGAGAGAATCAATAAGGCGATCCTTCGATGAAGATCTGTAACCTGCATGGCAGCAGCTAGAAAGAGGGCGCCAGCCACCAGAGCTACAGCAGAGCTACTAAAGCCTTCGAGAGCCCATTTCAATGCCTTTTTAGATTCCATGATTTGGCTAGGGTCCTCAATGCTTGGTCCTAAGCCGATGATGAGTGAGATGAGGCCGATGAGAAGGGCTGCACTAACAGGGTAGGATACAGCTTCCGTCATCCAGAGTACCACAGCGAAGCCAAGAATGGCCAATGCCCGATGACCTGCCTCTGGAAGATCGGCTGGGGTAGGAAGGAGAAGAATTCCAACTAGTACGATGATTGCAATGAGTAGCCAAAGCGGTTTAAAAGGTGTGTTGCTTGAAGTTCGTTGCTCAGTAGACATGATATAAACTCCTTTCCTTGGGGTTTACTAGCACTTCAATCCTTTATGTACAGGAAATACTTTACTATCCTGGCATGTAAAATATTAGCATATTGACCGGTGCTTTTGATCCGTTTTCACAATTTGTTCAAAAATTAAATGTCCTATTTCAACGTTGTGTAGATAATCATTGTATTGGAGATGACTCGAAATGGGTAAGGCAAAGCAATTTGTAAGCCAGCAGTTGGTGAAGGAAGGTATACGACATCTTGAGAAAAATCCAGAAGCGAACTTTGGACATCTTATCGATTGGGCAGAACATCTTGTAACGAAAGAGGATCATGAGCGAAAGGTTGCGTGGTTTCGTAAAACCTGGAGCAATCCTGAAAGTAATTGGAATCAATATATTCACCGTTTTTTTAACCAGCTGGATCCCCATGTACAGGAAAAGTTTCTTATTAATTTCATGGTGAATGCAGGAATTGTGGGGATTCCGTTGGAGGAGAGAATGCGGGAAAAATATCAATGCAATATTCCATGGGCTATTCTCATGGATCCTACTGCCGCTTGTAACTTACGTTGTACTGGCTGTTGGGCCGCTGAGTATAACAAGAACGCCTCCATGGACAACCAATTACTAGAACGTATTATTGAAGAAGGAGAAGAATTAGGCATCTACATGTATATTTTCTCCGGTGGCGAGCCGCTCGTACGGAAACATGATTTGCTCGAGATAGCAAAACGTCATAGTGATTGTATGTTCCTAGCCTTTACCAATGCGACGCTGGTAGATGAAGCATTTGCTGAGGAGATGGTGCGAGCAGGCAATATGATGCTTGCCATTAGCGTGGAAGGGTTTGAAAAAGAAACCGATATGCGACGGGGAGTAGGTACCTATCAAAAGGTGATGCGAGCCATGGATATTCTTCGTGAGCATGGAGCACCCTTTGGCTTCTCTACCTGCTATCACAGGAAAAATGCAGAGACCATTGCATCCGAAGAATATATTGATTTCATGCTGGAAAAGGGTTGCATGTTTGGCTGGTATTTTACCTATATGCCTATTGGGAAGGATGCTGTGATGGATCTAGTTGCAACACCAGAGCAGCGGGAGTATATGTATCATCGAGTCCGGGAATTACGGAGCACTAAGCCTATCTTTATCATTGATTTCTGGAATGATGGTGAATATGTGGATGGCTGTATTGCTGGAGGGCGACGATATCTACACATCAATGCCAATGGGGATGTAGAGCCTTGTGCGTTCATCCATTATTCCAATGTGAATATTCGCGAGAGCTCGCTTCTTGAGGCACTTCGTTCTCCACTCTTTATGCAATATCATGTTGAACAACCGTTTAATCATAATCATCTTCAGCCTTGCCCCTTATTGGATAATCCACAGGCGCTAAAGCGGATGGTTCACCGCTCAGAAGCCATATCGACTCAGCCTCTAGATGAAGAGGATGTGGATGACTTAACAGGCAAGTGCGAACCGATTGCAGAGCATTGGGCAGTCACGGCAGAACGCTTATGGAATCAACATCACGTCTAATGATCGAAATCACGTCTAATGATTGAACCAAAAATAGCACCTCACTTCCATCATGGAAGTATGAGGTGCTATTTCTGTAAGGGGTTTATTTATGCATCTATGATAAGGGGTTAGCGAGTTGTTTGTAATGCATGTCCAAGGTTTTTTGTAAAGGTAAGCAGAAATTGAAGACCAGCACGTACATCGGGATCAGAGAATGAGCGTAACAATTGCATCTTGCTAGGCGGCTGTTGATTGAGGGATTCTTGAGCCGTTAAGGTCAATGCTTCATTCATCGGCTGAAGGAGAGGGGAGAGCTTTTGTGACATCTCATCAGCCATCTCCAATCCTTTTACACCTTTTTCTACCATATCAGTCACCATCGGGCCTGTCATGGAAGCCTTCATGGTTCCGATCATTTCACTCAATTCGATCAAGGTACGTAGCGTACCGTTGGATTCTACCCGTTGAATTAACTCCAAGCTACGTTGGAGACTTGTGCTCATCTCAGGTAATTTTCGCATCATTCCAAGGGTTTCTGGTTGTGCTACTTCATCAAGAAGCTCTAGCATCTTCACAGCTTTCCCTGCCATGTCACTCACCATATCTGTTGTGAGACCTTGCATGGCGGCGCCTGTGAAATCCTTTAATTTTTCCATAGCTGCCTGGTTGGACTCTTCGATTTGATTTGCCATGCCAAGTACCTCCTTACAGAATTCCTCGGGCATTTAGCCAGTACACTTCGTTATATACTGCTTTAAACCAGTGTAGTAGCTCTGAGGTGGGAGCTGGTTGGGGAGGATGATTATAATCGAATGTAATCATACTCGCATCTTCTAGACTGTTTTCTAGGAAACATGCTACTTTCCCGTTATAGCGTTTGGTTTCTGGGATACCCAGGATGCTGCTAACGATATTAGGAACAACCACTTCACTTTCATAGTGAGCAGTAGAGCCAGCCTTACTGATTGGTAGATTGGTTGCATCACCTACCACATAGATATTATTAGAGCCTTCCATCTTCAAGGTGTAGCGGTCTGTAGGAATAAAGCCATCCTCATCTCCAAGCTTGGAGTTGATAATTACAGGTGCACCTTGGTGAGCTGGTACGGAGATGAGCAAGTCGTAATGATGTTCATCACCATCCATGGTAATCGCAACTTTTTTCTCAGGATCTACGCGTTCAAGATTGAAGAAGGTTTCGTATTGAATATTCCGCTTTTCAAACTGTGGCGTTGCCCAGTCAGCAATAGGCTGCAGCGAGTGAATACGACCAATGGGATAAGTGTAGACCAATTCAATTTGATCCCGAATGCCACGCTTACGGAAGTAGTCATCGAGCATCAAGGTGATTTCTAGGGGTGCAGCAGGACATTTATGTGGAACATCAATGGTGAGAAGAATCTTACCCTTTTCCATCTTGGCTAAGGCATCACGGAGACGGATGGAGCCCTCGAGCGTATAGAAATCATAAGCGGCTTCCGCTAAGCCAGGAATGCTATCAAAGTTCGGTACAGAACCAGTTGCGATGACTAAATAATCGTAAGGATATTGATTCTTCTTAGAAATCAGCAGATTTTTTTCTGGTTCAATCTTCATCACATTGTCGTAGATGAGTTTTACATTGCGGTGAACCAACTGATCTTGCTTACGAATAAAGTGTTCAGGTTGCCGTTCATTAAAGGTGATAAATAGATAGCCTGGTTGATAGATATGTTTCTCTGTATTGGCAATTTGAATGATCTCAACGTCACCATCACGTACCTGCTGATCTAATTGACGAGCGAGACGATTGGCAACGATGGTTCCACCAGAACCACCACCTAAGACTACTACACGTTTTGGCATTCGTATAACCTCCCTTTATCTATCCCATATACCGTGAAGTAATTAATGAAGCTTACGAACGGCAATCTTATAATGGTCACCATCTGGTTCACTATAAACTAATTCATGCCCCATTTTGCTGACCCATTCAGGAATATCCACTGCGGAGCCATTATCATTGGAGAGGACTTCAATTATATCGCCTACATTGGCTTTTTTAACAGCTTTAATCAATTCCATGAGAGGACCAGGACAGAATGAACCACGTGCATCAATACTTTTTTGAACTTCAACTTGTGCCATTTTAATTTCCCCCTTCATCAATTTACATCGTAACAACTTGGGCGTTTTGGGCTAAACCAAGGAATGCTGTCACACCGATGATATCGTCAAAGAGGTCAACCATATCCTCTTTTTTCCACTCTTTCACATCCATGGCCATGGCGCAGCCATATACCTTAAGGTCGCCAATCTCTTTCCCTTCACGAAGGAGGTCATAAAAGAGAGGAACCTTCTTTTCTAATAAAGCAGTACCTACCGTACCTACGGTAAAGTTTTGCTGTTCTACATTCTCTTTAAGGAAAGCTTCAAGGGCATTCATCGTTACAAAGATGCTAACTTTCATTCCTGACATGGCTGCAACAGAACCAACGAGTGCACCTGCGTGCAATTTTTCCAAATCACCTGACATTAAGATAATCGCCATTGCTGGAGCTTGTTCTGACATGAATTGTTCCTCCTTTAGCATCGTGTACTTGTTTGAGGGATCCCTTCTGAGTTAAGAATACCATACGGGGTAGGGTAAATCTGTGGATGAATGGTGGCGGAAGTGAGGAGAATTTGTATACTGGTGGGGGTATGTACTAGACTTCTGTCGCTAACGTGTGAATATAACAAAAATAGCCGAACTCCCACAAGGAAGTTCGGCTATTTATTATGTCTACTTCGATGTACGCAATGCTTCGCCCAGGTTCTTCGTAAAGGTAAGGAGAAAATTGAGTCCAATCCGTACATCTGGATCAGAGATGGCACGTAATAATTGCATTTTACTGGGGGCCTGATGTTTCACTGATTCGCCAGCTGTTTTTAGCAGTGCGTCATTCATGGGCTCTAGTAATGGTATGAGCTGCTGTGACATCTCATCAGCCATCTCAATACCTTTCACACCTTTTTCCACGAGATCGGTAACCATGGGAGCAGTCATGGAAGCACGCATGGTTCCTACCATTTCGCCTAGCTCGATTAAGGTATGTAAAGTACCATTGGATTCAACGCGTTGGATGAGCTCCATGCTTCGTTCTAGGCTAGCGGTCATCTCTGGCAATTTACGCATCAGATCAAGTACTTCAGGCTGTGCGATTTCATCAAGAAGCTCAACAGCACGTACGCCTTTTGCAGCAAGCTCACTTACCATATCTGTGGTCAGTCCTTGCATGGCTGCACCGGTAAAGTCTTTTAGCTTCTCCATTTGAGTGGCAGTATTTCCTTGTGGAGTTGTTGTGGTCATGTCCTCCACCTCCTTACATGATCCCTCGTGCATTTAACCAATACACCTCATTATAGACTGCTTTAAACCAGTGCAGTAATTCAGAGGGTGGTAGCGGATAGGGTGGATTATTATAGTCAAAATTGATGATACTTGAAGCATCCATGCCACTTTCTAAGAAGCAAGCTACTTTTCCATTATAGCGTTTCGATTCAGGCCGTCCTTCGATCCGACTAACGATGTTAGGTACAACAGTTTCACTCTCATAGTGGGCAGTGGATCCTGCTTTACTAATTGGTAGATTGGTTGCGTCACCAACCACATACACATTATCATAGCCTTCCATTTTTAACGTATAGCGATCCGTAGGAATAAAGCCATTATTATCACCTAGTTTAGAATCAAGGATCACTTGAGCACCTGTATGGGAGGGGATGGAGATGAGTAGGTCATAAGGATGCTCGCTTCCATCCTTACCATGAACAATCTGTTTGTCTGGATCCACTTTTGCCATCTTAAATGAGGTGACATAATGGATATCGCGCTTATCAAATTGATCTTGAATCCATACTGCTGTGGTTGGAAGGAGATGGACTCGTTCTACAGGATAAGCATATTCGATTTCAACCTGTTCACGAATCCCTTTCTTACGGAAATAATCTTCCAGCATCAAGGTGATTTCCACAGGTGCAGCTGGACATTTATGGGGTACATCCACCGTGATGAGAACCTTCCCTTTTTCAAATTTATCTAAGGCGTCACGTAAGCGAATAGCACCATCCATGGTGTAGAAGTTATGAGATGCTTTGGCAAGACCAGGCACACTGTTAAAGTTGGGTACTGAACCGGTAGAGATGACTAAATAATCATAGGTATATTCATGCTCGGCAGAGATAAGTAGGCTCTTCTCTGGATCAATCTTCGTGATATTATCAAACACTAGTTTGATATTGCGATGGACAAGACGCTTTTGTTGCCGAACGAAGTGTTCTGGCTTACGTTCATTAAATGTAATGAAGATATAACCAGGTTGATAGATATGCTTTTCCATATTGGCGATTTGAAGTAGTTCTACTTCGCCTGCACGAATCTGTTGATCTAATTCACGTGCTAGTCGGTTGGCCACCATAGTACCACCAGAGCCACCGCCTAAGACAACAATTCTTTTACTCATGGTAAAACCCCCCTCATTAAAAATATATTTATCATTAATTCGAATAATTAATAGTACTTTGGGATCCCTTATAATACGATTATACTATTAATACAGTAAAAATACTATCCATAAATACTATATTATTATCATAAATGCTCAAGCATATAGAATAAAATTTGGAGAGCGCTATAAAATGGCTCAGTGCAACGAATTGTTCAACTTTGGTAACAGATCTTGAATGGATCATTGGATATAATAATAGAAGATAAGAGATGTCATAGGGGAAATAACGGAGAGGTGGGAGAGAAATGTCGATCATGGGAAGTTGGTTGGAAAGTTTAGCAGAGCCCTTTACAATCAACGCTTCTTGTTTACGTACAGTAAGCCCATTTAGTCATTGTGAGAAATGTCTTCATGCATGTCCAGAAGAGGCCATTAAACTGGAGAAAACAGAGATGAGGATTGAGAGTGAGCAATGCACAGCTTGTGGTCAGTGTATCCCTTCCTGTCCAGTACACGCCATTGAAGGGAATGTCCCGAAACGGGATGTGATTGAAGGCATTCTCCTCTATGAGCCTACCTTTACCCCTACCTATTTAGAATTGCTCTATTATTATCACAAGGGTGTACAGAGCATCTATCAAGAAGAGGGGGTTATTCCAGAGAGCTGGGAACTAGAAATGAAGGAGGCGAATCGTATTCTGAATGAGATGGCGTTACCTCCTATTACGATTACGAAGCATCGTCCTGATAAACGGGACGTAGTGATGAGCAGGCGGCAGCTCTTCTCCTTCTTTTCTGCAGAAAGTCGAGATATGCTAGCATCCACCGTTACTCCGGCAAAGTGGCGGTTTAATCATGAAGCGTTCTCCTTACATCGAGCATTTCCAGACTGGCAGTTTTATCAAGTAAATATGGATCCTGAACATTGTATCCTTTGTATGTCCTGTATTCGTACCTGTGCCATGAAGGTATTCCAAATTGAAGGGGATCAACTGATGATCCATCAGGAGAAATGCGTAGGCTGTAATCTTTGCGAGGATATCTGTCAAGAGGATGCAGTACATGTTCACGAACTGATTAAAGAGAAAGAGACAATTCAGCACCAACTATATCAACATCGTTGTCCGTCCTGTCATCTTCCTTACTATAGCTGGAAGGAAGAAAATGAGAAATGCTTTGTCTGTGAACGGATGGTGGGCATACGTGGGAATAGCTTATTTTAATTGAATGGTATTGAATGGTCATGATCAAAACTCCTTCCATGTGGAAGGAGTTTTGTCGTAGAGATAACATTTTTTTGCTATGATGGAATCAGACAAGCGAATAAAAAGGGGTGGCGATTCTGAAGCGACGAATGAAATTGTCTCTTAGTATACTCTTAATAATCGGGATCTTCTTGCTCACTAGTCCATCCATGCTGACAGAATCACAGATAGTATTAAAACAAGTGGCCATTCTCATGGTAGATGAAGGCCGAGAAGAGAAATGGGCTGGATTCCACCAGGCTCTCACAGAGTATGGCTGGGTGGAAGGAGAGAATGTTCAGTATACAATCTATCGCCTCTCGCAAACGGAACAGGTGGAGCTAGCAAGCACGGCGATGCAAATCGTTGAGAGCACCCCTGATTTAATTGTTACGATGGGGGGTATCGAAACCCTGGCGATCCGTGAGGTAAATGAAACCATTCCTACCGTTTTTATCGGTGTAGCAGCGCCGCAGGAATGGGGATTGGTCAAGCCTCTCGACGCCATCATAACAGGTGTGTCCAATGGCCAATATGAGTTATTAGGGAAACGCTTAGAATTAACTGCTAGACTCTACCCTAATCTGGATGAAGTCTGGGTAATCGTTGATCCTTTAGCGCCGCCTAGCAAGGTTCATCTAGCGAAGGTGCAGGAAGAAGGGAGAAAGCTCAACCTTCATTTAGTAATTAAAGAGGTACGACAATTTTCTGATCTGCAGCAGCTCACAGCTAATTTGCCTAGTGGGCGGCAGATTGCCTTATTTCCCTTACCTAGTTATCTACTGGAGGAGAATCTTGTAAAATTAATGCCACAGTGGATTAAGCATCATCTATTTGTAATGGGTGCCAATCCGAAGCAGGTAGAAGCAGGGTTATTTGCAGCCTATGGTTCTTCCTTCTATGATCAAGGTTTTCAAGCTGCCAGACTGGCTGCGAAGATACTACATGGGCAAGAAGTGAGCCAAATTCCTTGGGAGCTACCGGATCAAGTCCAGTACGTAGGAAATATCACATCCCTACGTTCCATCGGCAAGGAATTGGATGAGCAGGAGCGATTATGGTTTGATGGGGTGGTGAGATAAGTGAAGGGACCAGCCTATTGGTGGAAAAAGATTCGCTTTCGTGTCCTACTTTTCGGTCTCATCATGTCTATTGTTCCCTTCCTCTTGTTAGGAATCTGGAACGCGAATTCGAGTAAAGAGCAGTTGATTCTAGAGATTGACGAGAAGAATCAGCTCCGTTTAGAGCGTGCTACACAAGAACTTCAATTAGAGCTAGAACGCATGATGGACCAGCTTGTTTCCATCACCCGAAGTCATCCGTACTCCACCTGGCAGGAGGAGGATTGGCTCGCCTTTATCATGACGCAGATTCCCCAGATTGAGCGGATCACGTATTTGAATGATCAGGGATTTGCTAAGGCAACGGTAGATCGTTGGGATGTAGTAGCTACACTGGAGCACTTCGCTCCCTTAACAACAGATGCGTGGCAACAGCTCGTCGCAGGATCTATCTACTACGGTGATGTCTATATCAATCCATATCAGAAGCCCCTCTTTTCTATGGCCATACCACTCTTTGCAGCGGATCAAACCGTGGTTGCTGCCATTGATATCAATATAAATATTCGCCAACTATTGAATACCATCTCCGTTCCCGTACCAGGGGTCAATTCTTCTGTCTACCTGCTCGATGGCAATGGCAAGTTGCTTGCTCATAGTGATCAAACGCGTTTCTTATATGAGAAGGTGACAACGGAAAATCAGTATGCCAACTGGTTAGAGAAGGCAGAACCCATCGCAGGTACTGATATGTTTAAGGCTCTCTATTCGACAAATGGTAAGGAACAGCTGGCCTATTATCGCGAGATTCCCCACCTCAATTGGATCGTAGTAGTAGAGCATTCAAGAGCAGCAGAGATGGAGGCTGTGGAGCGACTACAATTTAGCCTGACATCGTCGGCGGTCTTAATCGCTTTTTTCGTTGCTGCATTAAGCTTTTTCTTTGCGAATCGCTTTTCACGACCCATCGAGGTGCTAGAAAAAGGGGTTCAACGGGTACGGGCAGGCGATTACACCTATCAAATCGAAGAGATTGAACAACGTGACGAGATTGGCAGATTGGTGGAGTCCTTTAATCAGATGACCGCTCAGCTCCGAAAGCAGAACGAATCACTTCAAGCAGAGAAGAAACGCTTAGATCAAGTGGTAAGCGGTTTAGGAATGGGTCTAATTCTCTTCGACGAGGATCGAAACATCATCTGGGTGAACAAGACCATCGAACGTTGGTTTGGAGTAGCGACTCAGCTGGTTGGGCAGCCCTGTCATCAAGGACTGGGGATGAATTGTCCTATCCGTGATATCTGTCATATCTATCCCTTTCAGGGCTCACTACAGCAGGATGGTAAGGAAGAGGAGATTACATCGGTGCAAATCATTCATGGACGCAAACGTATCATCTCTCATCGTCTCTTTCAATTAGAGGGTGGATCATCTACGCAGACGGCTGACCGTGTCCCTGTCCTTGAAGTATTGGAGGACGTTACCAACAAGAAGGAGATGGAGATGATGGTGCGACAAGCGGACAAGCTATCTGCCGTTGGACTTCTCTCCTCTGGTGTGGCTCATGAGATTAATAATCCTTTAAATACCTTGGCTTTATATACCGATGATTTACTGGATCGTATTCAGGAAGAGGATGTGGCTGTACTGAAGCGAGAAGGAGAGCTTTTTCATTATCTCCAAACGATGAGGAAACAGATTGATCGCTGCAAGAATATTACCGATAATCTCCTGCAATTCTCGCGCAAGAATAATGAAGGGAAGGAGATCTTTTCACTAACGGATACCCTTCATGATGTGCTCTTGCTTTTGCGATATACCATGAAAAAGAAGGAGCTTGAACTGTCTGTGGAGCTGGAGGGCAATGAGCTCCTCGAAGCGAGCAGAAGTGAGGTTCAACAGGTTCTGCACAATTTGATTAGCAATGCCATCGATGCAGTTCCCGTAGGGGGCTGTATTGTGATTAGTTCTTCACGAACACCAGAATGGCTAGCAGTTAACATCCAAGATAATGGCTGTGGAATTTCGGAGGAAGATCTCCCCTATCTCTTTGATCCATTCTATTCAACAAAGCCAGTGGGAGAAGGGACTGGCCTTGGGATGTATATTGCTTATGGAATTATGGAGCGAATGGGTGGAAGCATACAGGTTCAGAGTGAACCCAATGTAGGAACCACGGTGAGCCTACTTTTTCCACGTGTAGAGGATGAAGGGAGTGAAGGTTTGGATGCAGGTACCCATCTTGATCGTTGATGATGAGGAAGAATTTAGAACCATGCTCGCGCAACGTCTTCAGCGCAAAAACTATCAATGCTTTACTGCAGCAAATGGTGTGGAAGCCTTGGCTCTTTTGGCAGAGCGGGAGTTTGCTGTTGTCTTGAGCGACATAAGAATGCCACAAATGGATGGACTCACCCTTCTGGAAGAGGTGGAGAAGCTGAAGAGTGGTACACAGGTGATCATGATTACAGGGCATGGAACCATTGAGACAGCCATCGAAGCCATGAAGAAAGGTGCATATGATTATGTTACGAAACCCATTCAAGTACAGGAATTAGAGGTGCTATTAAGTAAGGCTGCTGAGAAGTATCATCTTTATCGGGAAAATCTTCATCTCAAGGCTGTCCTCCGCGAGCGTCAACCAGATACCTCGTTGATTGCCGTCTCTCCACAGATGAAATCACTATTAGTGAAGGCGGAGCGTGTGGCTATCACCAATAGTCCTGTTCTGATCACCGGCGAAAGTGGAACAGGGAAAGAGTTAATTGCTCAATATATCTATCAGCATAGTAATCGGGAGGCGCAACCATTTATGCCCATCAATATGGGGGCCCTTCCTGAGCAATTACTGGAGAGTGAGTTATTCGGCCATGTCAAGGGAGCCTTCACTGGGGCTAGCCAGGAGAAGCATGGCTTGGTGGAGATCGTGGATCAGGGTACGCTACTATTGGATGAGATCGGGGATATGCCTTATGCATTACAGGTAAAATTACTCCGCTTTCTTGAATCAGGGGAGTTTCGTCCTGTGGGTGGAACACGGATTAAGAAAGTGGATGTCCGTGTGATTGCAGCCACCAATGCCAATCTGGAGGATAAGATCGCTGCAGGTCAATTTCGTGCCGATCTCTATTATCGTCTGAATGTAATCGAACTGCGAATTCCACCACTTCGGGAACGGAGAGAGGATATTTTACCGCTAAGTAATTACTTCCTACAGAAGAAAAGCATACAGTTCCAAGAGGAGAAGGAGCTAAGCAAGGAAGCAGAGCAAGCTTTACTCCATTATGACTTTCCTGGTAATGTACGGGAGCTCTCGCATATGATTGAGCGGGGCATCATCCTCTGTCCCGGACGGTTTATTGAGACAGAGCATCTTGGTTTTCCTCAAGCATCTGAACTCTTTAGCAAAACATTAACACCGCTGAAGGAGATGGAGCGGCAGCATATTCTAGAGGTTCTGAACTTCTGTCATTGGAATAAGACGAAGGCAGCTGCCCTATTAGAGATAAGTGTACGGAATCTCTATCGAAAGATCGAAGAGTATGGCTTGGAGCCAAAAGATCTATCAAGGAGTTCATTCTGATCTGACAGTTTGGCAGGGAGTATGACATTTTGTCATACTCTTTTTTTTGATCATGGCGCGAAAACGAGGAAAATGGGGACCAAAATGTTGGCATGATCTTTGCAATGTTCTTATAGTGAGGGAACACCTAATTTCTCAGCGAGAAAATGTGAAAAAAGACACAAAAACGTCACAAATAAGTGGGGAAGATGAACAGATAGGAGGGGTTGTCAATGTCGAAACAGCAGAGTCCCAAATGGGTTATGGTCATCGATCTGCAGAAATGTGTAGGTTGTGATACGTGTACTGTTTCTTGTAAGGCGGAGAATCGTACACCACCAGGTATTTCGTACAACATTGTCATGGAGGAGGAACGAGGTGTATTTCCTAATGTGAAACGGGTCAATATTCCTCGTCCCTGCATGCAGTGCGATAAGCCAGCATGCGTTCAGGTTTGTCCAACACGAGCTACCTACAAAATGGAGAATGGAATCGTCACCATCGATAATGATCGTTGTATTGGCTGCCGCTATTGCATTGTTGCTTGTCCTTATGGAGCCAGATCCTTCGACTTCGGCGAAAGCTACGAAGATGAGATGCTTGGCTACAATCAGATTACCAGTCCAGAGTATGGAAAGGATCGTGGTGAACGGAAGGCTGGTAAGGCACCCATTGGTACCGTACGAAAATGTAATTTCTGCTTTCATCGCTTAGAACGCGGTGAGGAGCCAGCCTGTGTGGAGACCTGTATCGGGGATGCTCGTTACTTTGGGGATATCAATGACCCGGAGAGCATTGTTTCAAAGCTCGCTGCGAGTCCACGAGCATTTCGCTTGAAGGAAGAGTTAGGGACACAGCCAAGTGTCATCTATCTAAAATAGGGGGGAGAACCATGGAGGAGATTTTACAAGGTCAACGGCTGATTAAATCGAAGCAGACCAACTTCAATGGGTGGATCATCACGTTAAGCCTATTATTTCTTGCAGGTGGCTATTTTATCGCAGAACGTCTCATTCGTGGCTTAGAGGTGACCAATCTAACCAGTTCCATGCCATGGGGAGCGTGGATCGCATTCTATATTTTCTTTGTAGGGCTCAGTGCTGGCTCTTTTCTACTCTCTTCACTTATCTATGTGTTTAACATGAGAGAATTTGAGAAGGTGGGTAAGGCTGCCTTATTCACAGCCATCATCTGTATGGTGGTAGCAGGCACCTTCGTTTTCGTGGATCTCGGTCGTCCTGAACGAGTACTAAATGCAATCATCTTTTGGAATGTAACCAGTATTCTTTCCTGGGAGGTTCACTTCTATATTGTCTATGTCCTTTTGCTCTCGGTAGAGCTCTATATCGCCATGCGTGAGGACCTAGTGAGACTACGTACATCAGAGACGATTAAAGGGAAAATCGCCCGTCTCCTCACCAGTAAAAAGAGTGTCATCTCAGCCTATACCCAGAAACGCGACCATCTCTGGATGAAAATTTTGGGGATGATCGGTATTCCACTCGCTATCTTCGGAGTACATGGTGGAACAGGGACATTATTTGCGGTGGTGAAGGCCAGAGTAGGTTGGAATACCGCATTGTTCCCCATCATTTTCGTTGTCTCGGCCATGGTCTCGGGAACAGCACTCTTGCTTGCCATGTATATTATTAAGCGCAAAGCGCAACGGAAGTCCATCGATCAGAAGATGGTGCAGAAGCTCTCTGCCTTGATGATCGCCTTCCTCATCGTGGACCTAGGTCTACAATTCTTTGAATATCTCGTTGGTTTCTATGGCTTAGAGCATGAGCATCTTGCCACCTTACGAACTACCATGGCTAGTCCATTCTCCTGGTCATTCTGGGGAGTTCAACTCTTCTTAGGCTCACTTATTCCCATCGTTCTCTTCTTCTGGAGGCGAACGCGTACATCGGTGAATGCCATGTTAGCAGCAGCCATACTCATTGTAATTGGGATTATCGGGGTACGCTTTAACATTGTTGTACCTGCGCTCATCGTTCCACTCTTTGATGGCTTGCCTGCAGGGTATTATTATCCAACTCTAAGCGAATGGATGAGCACCATAGGGATCATCGCCTTTGGCTTACTTCTCTATACCTTCGGAGAAAAAATCTTACCAATCGATGATGAGAATCTACAGAATGGAGGGTTACAGCATGGAGAATAAGGGGATCAGTCGTCGCCGATTCTTAAAGGGATTAGGTGCCATTGGTGGTGTGGCCGTGGTGGCCCCTGCATTTGTGGGACCTGTTAAGCAAACCATCAATGGTGTCTGGGGAGATCTTCCCCATGGTGTAGGAGCAGCTACGCAGGATTATACCGCAGAGGATGTCATCTTCACCACCTGTGAGCAATGTAATACCCACTGTACCATTAAGACTCATATTGTCTCTGGTGGAGAGAGTGGTCCTTACACCTCCTTGATTCGAAAAATCTCAGGCAATCAGTATAGTCCTATTACTACCGTGCCTTACGGACCCATCCCCTATGAAACACCCATGGATGAAGGGGTGAAGGGATTAGGCGATGTAGCCCGAGATAGCCATGGCTTACGGGGAGGTCGTACCTGCTTAAAGGGCCAAGCTGGAATTCAGATCGCCTATGATACCTATCGTGTAAAAAAGCCGCTCAAGCGGGTAGGAAAACGGGGGAGCGGTGAATGGAAGACCATCAGCTGGGAAGAAGCCTATCAAGCGATCATTGAAGGCGATCCGGAATTAGGAACACCAGGCTTGAAGGAGATATGGGCTTATGTACCAGAAAAGCCAGTGATGGACGATTGGACGAAGGTAAAAGCTGGTGAGATGAGCTTTGAAGCCTTTGACCAGAAATATAAGGATCTGTTAATTGACACGAAGCATCCTGATTTTGGCCCCAAGTCCAATCAAATAGGGATTATGGCAGGGGACCGTCGTGATTTTATTGAACGCTTTCTGAACAGCATGGGGACCGCCAATTATTTTCACCATGGTGGAATCTGTGGAATGAGCAGTGTCATGGGGAATCAGCGCTCCTATGAAGGGAAGAAGAAGAAAAAACGACAGTATGTTGATCTGGATCATATTCAATTCATGATCGTCTGGGGCACCAATCCATTGGTCGCCAATAAAGGACCCACATGGTTGGCACCACAGATTACCAATGCATTACAGCGTGGAATGAAGATGGCGGTGATTGAGCCAAGGATGAGTAAGACTGCAGAAAAAGCCGACCATTGGGTACCGATCAAACCAGGTACGGACGGAGCATTAGCGCTGGCCATGGGACGCTGGATTGTGGAGAATCAACGCTATGATCTAACCTATCTCCTCAATCCCAACAAAGCAGCGGCAGAGCTAGATGGAGAGCCAACCTGGAGCGATGCTACCTTCTTAGTAGACGTGAGTAAGCCCAATCGTCCCAAGCTACGAGCCAGTGATCTTGGTATCGGTACTGATAAGCAGTATGTGGTATTGGAGAATGGCCAACCTGTTCCCCATGATCTTGCTCAAGAAGGGACGCTAGAGGTAGATACCATTATCGGGGAGATTCATGTGAAATCTGCCTTTACCCTCTATAAGGAACGGGTCATGGAGAAAACGCTCGAAGAGTATGCTGACATTACAGGCATTGATGTAGAGACGATTATCCGCTTAGCGGAGGAGTTCACCTCCCATGGGAAACGAGCAGCTACCATGGTCTACCGTGGGCCAGCTATGCATGGGAACGGATATTATGCCTCAAGGGCCATCGCTATTCTCAATCACCTACTGGGTAATTATGATTGGAAGGGTGGCAACATCACTACAGGCGCTTTCTATAAAGAGGTAGAAGGACGTTATGATCTTCTAAGCGTTCCCAATGCGAACACAGGCTGGGGTCTCAATGTGGCTCGTTATCTCTCGAAATATGAGAAGAGCACCCTGTTTGAGCGCGATGGCTATCCTGCTCGTCGCCCCTGGTTCCAATTTGGTGCGCATACGGTCTATGAGGTTTTACCATCCATTGCAGAGGGATATCCCTATGGCTTGAAGGCGCTCTTCATTCATCGGATGTCACCGGTCTTATCTTCACCACTGGGTCGTAATCAAGCGAAATATCTCGCTGATCCAGCCATCCTACCCTTGGTAGTGGCATCCGATGTGCAGATTGGTGATACCTCGCAATATGCAGACTTTATTTTACCGGATACGACTTACCTGGAGCGGTGGGGATGGGAGGCTATTTATCCCAATATCAAAACCAAGTTTGCCAGCGTCTTTCAGCCAGTTACTCGCGTCTATCCAGATGTGTTATCCTTTGAGAATGTCTTGATTGAGCTTGGCAAACGGATGAAGTGGCCTGGTGTTGGTGAGCAAGCCTTCCCTGATGGTAGTCCGCTCCATGAGGAGTTAGATTACTATTTAAAACGTGTGGCCAATATTGCCTTTGATGAAACACCGGTACCCGATGCCAGTGATCAAGAGGTAGAGATCTTTATCAAAGCGCGGCAAAAAGCCTTAGGTAAATATTTTGTAGTGGAGCGTTGGCAGCAAGCGGTAAAGCCAGAGGAATGGCGGAAGGTGCTCTTTGTTCTGAATCGTGGTGGCCGCTTTGAGGGTTCAGGAGATGAGTACCGCGGTGAACACGTGAAATATGGCTTGTATGCGCAAGCCAATTTCTATGATGAGGGTGTAGCTGGTGGGCGTAATAGCTATCATGGAGAATTCTTCGACGGGATCCCACGTCATGAAGAGATTCAATACTATAATGGCGATCCTGTACAAGCGAAATATCCTCTCCAATTTATCAATTGGAAGTCACGCAATTTGGGCACTACCCGTACTGTAAGCAGTGCCTGGTTACGGGAGGTACGTGCAGATAATTATCTCTGGATCAATCCGTTGGATGCTCAGAGTCGCCAGCTAAAGACGGGGGATCAGGTAAAGGTGATTGCTGATGGACATACAGCTCTGGCAACGATTCTTGTCACGGAAGGGATTCGTCCAGGCGTGGTAGGATCCGCTTATAATATGGGACAGTCTGGTTATGGTGTAAATCGTCCTAGTATCGACGGAGCGCAGATGAAGTCATTGCCTACCTATGGACATATCCCATTCCGAACGAATCAGCCAATGAAGGAGGAGTCGGGGTACGCAGGAGGTCGTGAAGCAGGCTTTCGCATTAATGAATTATTGATGCCTGATCCCAGCTTTACAGATGGAACCATCGTGGATCTTATCGGTGGTGCCCCTGGTCAATTGGATCTCTTTGTGGAGATTACGAAGGCGTAAACACATCGGAAGCATGGAGGTGATGAGAGGTGAAAATTGCAGAAGATAAAGTGCAATTTCCCCTTGAAGAATTGAATCGAGGGAGACAGATAATCTACCAAATGTTCGCTCATCTATTTCTCGGAGAATGGAAGCAGTGGGAGCGGGAATTGGCAGTTGTCGCTGAAGAAATCCAATGGTTTAAGACGCTAGCATCAAAATATGATGATGAACAGGTCCCCTTTATCTTTGAGCAACGCTTTATGGTACCTGGTCCATATTATATTCCTCCCTATGCATCCTATCATCGACGTCAGTCTGCACAGAGGGAAGGTGTTTCCCAAGGGAGTCTGCACGAGGTGACGAAGCAGGAATTGCTTTCTCTCCTTGAACTCTATGAGCAGATGAAGTTCTATCTTCCGGTAGAGAGAGGAGAGCAGCCTGACCATCTTAGTATGCAGTTCCGTTTTATTCAATCCTTAATCGCTTCAGAAGAAGAAGGATATGAAACTGGTGATAGGGAGTACCTACGACAAATTTATCAGATTGAAGTCCGGTTTATTGAACAGTATCTTCAATCATGGCTTCCCAGGTTTTGTGAGAAGCTGTTAGCAGCAGAATCCCATCCCTTCGTCCAACAGATTGCAGCGTTTATCCCATCGTTTATCGAAGAAGATTATAAGGAATTGAGACAAAATTTAGCGTAGAGAATGGATAGGACCGGCGGCTTATCAAAGCCAGCTGGTCCTTTTCTGATCTCGACCAATCGTGACGGTTTCGTGAAATTAAACGATGAAGATTGTTCTTCCCATGTCAACCTGCTACAGTGGTACTGAGATTACAAGAGTATCACGATTCTTATACAATATTTTGACGTAGAGCGTGCTATGATGATAGGGATAGGTGAAAGCATCTAATAATATGGGGAAGGACGATAGTCATGATCAATGGAGAAATACATCCAAGTAGCTGTGAGCAGTTGATTGTCCAACTCTTAGCAGGTAAGGGTCTACAAGGGATTGCTGACTTCCTTAGTGGCTATACACAGCGTTCCATTATGATTACTGATTTGACGAACCATGCTCTTGCATCAGCAGTCTTCCCAACAGTGCCTTTACAGGGACATGCGGTTACAATTTCTCCCGATGAGCTTAATCCACTTCAATGGGATGTGGATTGTGAATCGGTTCACTTTAGAGCTCACCGCTTTGAGATCGCAGCTCATAATCAATGCGTTGGGTCACTCCTTATCTCTGTAGAGCAGATGGGCGAAGCAATTGATGAACCTGTCCAAGGAATTATTACACTAGGTCAAAGTGCAGCCTTACTTTGTGGTCTAGAATATAAGCGTCAGGATGAACTGAAGCAAGTGGAGCGTCAATACAAGGAAGCATTTCTCTTTGATTTACTATATAGCAATTTAAAAAGCAATGAAGAGATTATTGCTCGAGGGAAGCTGTGGGGATGGGCTCTGGCTTCTCCCCATGCGGTGATGGTTATGGAAGTGGATCATTATCAAAATGTAGCCCGTGATAATCAACTCGTAGCTCAACTGTACAATATGGTTGAGATTGCCCTGCTTGACTTTGGAGTTTCTCCCATTCTAATGAAGAGAAGAGGCACAGTGATTGCCATTGTGGCCATTCAAGGGAAAAAAATGCGTGAGAAGAAAGAGAAAGTTTCTACACTCATACAGGCGATTCAGAAGCGAATGACTCCTTTTATTGCAACAAATCGGGCCATTTGGTTTGGCATTGGTCGGGATTATGACCGACCAGCGGAGTTATTTCGAAGCTTTCAGGAAGCAAAGGTGGCCCGAGAGTTCTGCGAAATCATGAATCTCCCTAATCAGCTTGCCTATTTTATTGAATTAGGCTTCTCACGGATCATTTATAATCATGATCTTCAGGAGCTAAAGGAATTCTATGACGAAACACTAGGTGAACTGATCACATATGATCAAGAACATGATACGGAGTTTGTAAATACCTTACGGATCTATTTAAACAATGATGGAGATATGACAGAGACAGCCAATCAGCTCTTCTTACATCGTAATACCTTACGCTATCGCCTGAATCGGATTGAAGAAATCTTAGATGTAAGACTATCCGAGGTTGAGACACAGCTAAATCTGGTCACCGCATTTCGTATTCAGAGTGTTAAACGGTTATAGAAGGGCCTAGGAAGAAGGTGTTTACACCATGACACAATTGGATCATATCAAGCGTAATGTCTGTCCACGTAACTGCTATGGTACCTGTGGCATTCTCTCCTATGTTCAAGGTGGTCGTTTAGTCAAGGTGGAGGGAGATCCGAAGCACGGCTTCTCGCAGGGACATCTATGTGCCAAGGGATTTGCTTTCACTCAATATGTTTATAATGAACAACGTTTAAAGACGCCACTCTTACAAACCCCACGGGGATCAGGGAACTGGGAGCCCATTTCCTGGGAAGAAGCGTATGAACGGATCGCCCAGAAGATCCTTGAACTGTCTCAACGCTATGGGAGTAACCAGGCGTTGGGCTATGATATGTTTTGCGGTAACCTAGGTCAGTTACACCAAGGCGCAATTCCAGCTCTTTTTAATAGTATGGGGGCACATACGAAACTACAGGGTAATGTTTGCCTGGCAACGGGGAGAAATGCGCTCATTGATCAGGTAGGACGTGCTGATTCACCAGATCCTGAGCTCATGGCAGTTGATCAGTTAATCGTAATTTGGGGTGGTAATCCAGCCCATACCAATGTACAGCAGATGAAATATGTCTATGAGGCTCGTAGCCGTGGTGCTTATCTTGTGGTAATTGATCCTCTCTACACAGCCACAGCCGCCAAAGCAGATCTCTATTTACAAATTCGACCGGGTACCGATGGGCTTCTTGCCTTGATGATTTTGAAAATTCTCTGGAAGCAAGGAAGCCTCGATGAAGAATGGTTAGCATCCATCGATGGCTGGCATCCACTGGCACGTTACCTAGATGAAGTAGTGAGTATGGAGATGACGGAGGAGATCACAGGCGTTCCTGTTGAGGGTATCAAAGAATTAGCTCATCTTTATGCTCATTGCCATCCATGCTCTACCTGGGTGGGATTCGGTCTCCAACGTCATGCCAATGGAGGACAGAATGTTCGTGCCATCCACTCCTTGGCCCAACTACTCCATCCAAAAGCGAGTAAATTCTACTATTATGCAGCGATCATTGATTGGTTTCCCAATCCACTGAAGAATCATCCAACTCCCAACCTAGATGATAAGGAGAATATGCGTTACCTGGATATCAATCATTTCGCCAAAGAAGCGTTGGCATTACAGCAACCACCGCTGAAATTCCTCTGGATCGCCTTGCGTAATCCATGGTCACAAGGTCAGCACCTAAATGAATTGGCTCGATTATGGGAGCAGCTAGAGCTAGTGGTGACGGTGGATCTCTATATGAGTCAGACCGCTGAACGTTCAGACATCGTCTTGCCAGCAACAACACACTTCGAAGAGTATGACTGCAATGTAGGGTATTGGCATCACTGGATCGGACTAAATGAGCCTGCTATTCCACCTTATGCTCAGGCCAAAAGTGATCTACAGATCACATGTGAATTGACACAGTATCTGAATCAGCTTTCACCAGGATTCTCTAATTTTCCGTCTCATCTAACGGCAAAAGACTGGTTGGATCAGCTCATTTCACCAGAGATCTGCCAATTGTTTGGAATCTCTTCATGGGAGGAGCTACGAGAGGGACCACAACATCTTCGGGAAGATCTCTATGAGAAGAGATTGATGGAGCAGGGGATACCCCCTTTTGCTTTATTCTCTGAACGTGCAAAAGGAAAGGGAAGACCTGCTCTACCGATCTATCTTCCAGCTTACAGGGATCATGAGTATCCCTTTCAAGTTCTCACGCCGCAATCCCTGCTCCAATGCCATTCCCAATATGAACGCCTTCCATGGCTTCATCGAGAAGAGAATGATGAACGTGTACGTATGCATCCGGAAACAGCTGCAAGGAGAGGTCTACAGGAAGGGGATTTCGTGAATCTATACAATCAGCTTGGCATGGTTCAGCGGGTGGTTCATCTTGATTCCATGTTGCCTGAGGACATTCTGGTCACTGTACAAGGAGGGGCGGATCCTATTAATCAGTTATTATCGAGAGAAGGGAAACGTAAGGAGCGACAACGGAATCGCTTCGATTATAGTAGTGATTTTTATGACCTATTCGTAGAGATGAAGAAGGTTAAGGAAGGAAGCTCCGTATGAAGCAATGGGGATATCTATTTAATGAGGACGCATGTATCGGATGTCGTGCCTGTGAGTTAGCTTGTCATAATAAAAATCAGACATCATCAGAGGTTCGTTGGCGTCGGGTTACACCCTTAGCGAATGGGTCATTTCTCTCCCTCTCCTGTAATCACTGTGAGAATCCTGAATGCTTTCGTGTCTGTCCACAGCGAGCATTTGTGAAACGATATGATGGAATCGTGTTGATTAATTCTGATCTATGTAATGGGTGTATGCTCTGTGTCTCGGCTTGTCCATACCATGCACCGCAATATGATCCAGTGAAAAATCGTGTAACCAAGTGCAATTTATGTGTAGAACGTATCGATCAGGGAGAACTGCCTGTGTGCATAGAAGCATGCACTACTGGTTCCCTTCAGTTAATCGATCTGAATGATGAGCAAACTGACGATACAGTTGATAGGATTGAAGGAATGCCGGATATCCGTCTTACTCGCCCATCCATTCGTTTTTACCCAGCTCAGCAGCGAAAGAAATTCTTGTTAAAGATACACTCAGATGATGAGTCAAAGAAGTGAAATCGAGCACCAGATCCTCTACGATCTGGTGCTCATTTGTGCTCATGCACAAATCTAAGTATGTGAAATTGGTATCAATGCATAAAGGCAGAATGCTTGAACTAGTAGAAAATGTAGGTGACAACTTCCATGGGGGGGAGTTGTAAGTGATTTCAATCATTAAGCTAACAGGTTCTTTTAACACAGGGGTGAGAATGCGAACCCAGATAGTAGTCGAGGTTTTCTGTTGAACCGAAGAGGAAAGGAGTTGATCAGATGCAACAAACAGTCCAAGTAGGGTCCCAAAGTTATGTCCCCTTACTAGAAACACGAATCGATGCTTATCATCTACTGCGTCAGCTCTTTATTCAGGAGCCTACACGTGAATTACTTCAATCGCTGGTCAAGGAAGATTCGATGGCAACTTTTCCGTTTCAAGCAGAGAATGCCATGATTGCCGAAGGAATCACGAAGGTAAGGAGCTTTATGCAGGAGCATGACCTCTTAAAGGAGGCAACATTTGAGCATCTGCATTGGGACTACACCAGAATGTTTGTAGGACCTTACCGTCTTCCAGCACCACCATGGGAGTCTGCTTATATGAGTCAAGAGGGTTTGTTATTTCAGAAGGAGATGCTGGATGTACGTCAAGCATATCTGCGATACGAACTTTTGCCTGAACATTATGGCCATGAAGCAGATGATCATCTCGGTCTAGAGCTAGATTTCATGTATCAGCTATCAGTGCTAGCATGGCAAGCTAACGAAGCTGGGGATCAACAGAAACTGGTCAGACTCTTACATGATCTGCAGAGCTTTATTCATGAACATCTCTTGAAATGGGTCCCCCATTTTTGTGAAAAGATGTACAAGAATGCAGAAACACAGTTTTACCAAGGAATTGCCTTACTACTTCATGGTTTTCTCATTCTTGATACAGAAGCACTCCAACAACTACTAGCAGCTACAGAACGGAGATCCAATTAATTTGGAGGTGACACAACAATGGCAAATTTGATTGATAAGGCGAAGGAGTATCAATTAAGTCGGCGTAAGTTTTTAGGCGTAACAGCTGCAGCAGCAGGTACAGCTACAGTGGCTACATTGCCTGGTGGCTTAACAAAAGTGGATCAGATCCTAGCTGAAGAAGCAACGTCAAAAGCAGAGGAAGGGAAATGGGTCACTGCTGCATGCTGGCATAATTGTGGTGGACGTTGCTTGAACAAAGCGTATGTGATGGATGGTGTTGTCATTCGTCAAAAAACCGATGATACCCATCCAGACTCCCCTGATTTTCCACAGCAACGTGCCTGTGTCCGGGGACGTGCACAGCGGAAGCAAGTGTTTGCTGCAGACCGCTTAAAGTACCCCATGAAACGGAAGCATTGGGAACCTGGTGGTGGCAATAAGGAATTACGTGGACATGATGAATGGGTACGAATTTCTTGGGATGAGGCGCTAGACATTTTAGCCAGTGAAATCAAGCGGATTAAAGAACAGTATGGTAATCGTTCCATCCTTGTAACAGGTGGCGAAGCAAATCGTGCCCTTAATCTCTACGGAGGGTTTGTCGATCACTGGAACACTATTTCTTGGGGGAGTTGGCTACTAACAGGTCCTACGGTAGGACTACAAGATGGTTTTGATGACCATAGTACCAATGACCGACTAGACCTTCGTAACTCGCAGTTGGTTGTGATGTGGGGTGTGAATCCAGCATGGTCCTCAGGCGGTAGCCCTTCGTATAATTTCTTACAGGCAAAGAAGGCGGGAGCACGATTTATCTGTATTGATCCTGCCTATACCGATACAGCCGAATTATTAGAAGCAGAATGGATTCCCATCCGCCCAGGTACTGACCATGCCATGCTATTAGGAATGGCCTATACCCTCATTAAAGAGGATGATCCAGCTCTCAATCCTCTAATCGATTGGGACTTCCTCAATCGTTGTACCATTGGGTTTGATCAAGATCATATGCCAGAGGGTGCTGATCAGAAAGATAACTTCAAGGATTATGTGTTAGGAACTTATGATGGGATCCCGAAGACGCCAGAGTGGGCTTCCGAGATCTGCGGGATTGATCCTGCCCGCATTCGTTCATTGGCTGTTGAGGTGGGTGCAACCAATCGTGTTGCTCTACTCACAGGGTGGTCTTGTGCTCGGATCCAAAATGGTGATTCACTCCCACAAATGTTCATGACGCTCGGTGCGATGACAGGTCATATGGGACAACCAGGTCGGATGACTGGTGTCAGTTCCCACTATGCCACAGGGAATGGTGGCTATCGCCTCGTGAAGCGTGGCGGTGGAGGATTACCACCAATAGCACCTAATCCAGTGGATGATAGCATCAATGATGGTGAACTTTGGAGTGCAATCCTTGATGGGAAGTACACCGCAGGTAAAGATGATATTCGTGACATTAATATCCAAATGATTTATCACGGATACAATGCAATCCTCCAAACCACTGAAGGCATGGCCAAGGGTATTGAAGCTCATCGCAAAGTGGAGTTTGTTGTAAGCCATGCACAGTTCTTAACCACCAATGCCAAGTATTCTGATCTAGTTTTACCAGTTACCACGGAGTGGGAACGTGAAGGTGGCCTCCTCCACGGGAACCGTGAAGCGGTCTTCTTCTATACCAAAGTGACGGAACCACTCTACGAATCGAAGCCAGACTGGGTCATTGTTTCTGAACTAGGCAAAAGACTGGGTATTGATCCAGATAAAATGTATGGTGGCATCTCAGAAAAACAACAGCTCTTTAATAAACTGGCTACCACCACCGTCATCAATGAAGCAGGGACGGACTATGAGCCATTGATAACCATTACCCCTCAAGATATTCAGGAATGGGGCGTGGAAGGTAAACCACAAAAAGGTCGTATTACCTTGAAGGAGTTCCAAGAAGCAGGGGTGTATCAAGTTCCACGGAAGCCTGGGGATCATTATGGCTACATTGCTCAAGAAGCCTTCCGTAAAGACCCTGAAGCCAATCCATTGAGTACAACCGCCACAGGTAAAATGGAGATCTACTCCAAAAACCTTGCAGATATTGTAGAAGGCTATGGCTGGGGGACGATTAAGCCTATTCCAACCTATACACCTGCAATCGAAGGCTATCAAGCGACATTCTCGGATTGGGAAAACAAGGTGAAGGGAGAATATCCTTTACAAGTATACAACCCTCACTATCTTCGTCGCTCTCACTCGATCTTTGATAATGTGACTTGGTTACGTGAAGCATGGCCCAATCCAGTCTTCTTGAGCGCTAAAGATGCTAAGGAACGGGGAATCAAGAGTGGCGATACGGTGTTAATCACCAGCCCCCATGGTAAGACCCTGCGTATTGCAACGGTAACAGAACGCTTAATGCCAGGTATTGTCGGTCTCCCCCATGGAGCCTGGGTGAATGTGGATGAAAAAACAGGCATTGATCACGCTGGTGCAGATAACTACATTGTAGGTGCCTGCCCAACAGGGCAAGGTGTGAATGGTTACAATTCGTGTATTGCACAGGTAGAAAAATGGACTGGCAAGCCGTTGGAAGAAGACGTAAAAAGGCCACAACGGATCATTTTTGAATAAAGGAGTGAGACGTAATGGGACAAATGGGCTTTTATTATAACTGGGAAAATTGTATCGGTTGTAAGGCTTGCCAGATCGCCTGTAAGGATAAGAATGACCTAGAAGTGGGCGTACTATTCCGCCGTGTCTATGATTTTGAAGGCGGCAGGTATCCTCACCCTTACATCGAACACATCTCGATTAGCTGTAATCATTGTAAGGATCCAAAATGCGTGAAAAACTGTCCAACTGGCGCCATGTATAAACGGACGGAAGACGGCTTGGTTCTCCATGATGATTCAAAATGTATCGGTTGCCGGATGTGTGTATGGTCTTGTCCTTATGGTGCTCCGCAATATATTGAAGAGACAGGGAAGGTAGCAAAATGTACAGGATGTGCAGACTTACTGGAAAAAGGTGAAGAGCCAGCTTGTGTCGCCTCCTGTGTAATGCGTGCCATCGAATTTGGTGATATTGATGAACTACGGAAGAAGTATGGTGAAAAAGCAGATATTGAGTACCTGCCTGATTCTAGCATGACACATCCATCCATCACGATTCGGATGAAAGAACGTCGATAGGAAACAGAGGAGGGAGAAAAATGTTCCGAGAAGAATGGCCGTTGATGATGTTTACCCTATTTACACAATTAGCGGTAGGCACCTTTATCATCTTGTTTCTCATTCGATATCTTCTAGATAAACATGGTAATAAAGCGTTAGCAGCACAACTTACGAATCAAGGATTTCTACTGGTATGGCCGGTGATGGGCATCGCTTTAATTTTGTCCATCTTCCACTTAGGCTCTCCTGGTATTGCATTTCGTGCCATTAGTAATCTAGGCTCCTCTTGGTTGAGCCGTGAAATTCTCTTTGCTGGTCTTTTCTTTGCCCTCACAGTGGTGAGCTGGTACTTATATAAAAAAGGTCAAGGGGGACATATGATTGGGCTGATTACAGCTATCGTTGGACTGATTGCCGTCTACAGTATGTCCAGCATTTATGCTGCAGCGGTTAAACCAGCATGGTCCAATCTGAATACCTTCATCTGCTATTATGGTGTTACATTCACTTTTGGACCATTAGCAGCCATTGCGCTTGTAACTAGAGCAATGAAGGAAAATGCAGATCAACAAGTGCATGTATTGCTCAAGAAAATGAGCTATATTTCACTGATTGCTATCTTGATTCAATTAGTCTACCTCCCCATCTATTTAACCAGCCTCTCCCAGGGAGGCACAACAGCAGTAGCTTCCTTACAGCTACTATCGGATAGCTATAGCTTCCAAATGTTCCTACATTGGATCTTAACGGTGGTTGGTAGCATCCTATGTATCTACACCCTTGTCAAGAAGAATCCGATCAAGGCTCAGTCTCTTTTATATGTAGCATTTCTCTGCGTTATTGTCGGTGAGTTTATTGGTCGTTATGTGTTCTATGCCTCTGGCATTTCCATCATGATTGGTTAACCCCCCTTTTTACAATAGATATGATCAACCAAAAGCGGTTCCCTATTGGGGAACCGCTTTTGCTGTTAGAACGATATAAAAGCCATATGTCCTTATATATCCTCTTCCAAATTGAAGGAAGCTGGATGAGTAAGGTCAATACTTAGTTCACGTAAGCAGGGTCCTTCAGGACGCATCTCTTTAATATAAGAGGAGATGCCAATCTCCACATCAAGATCCTGAAGCAGAGGAATATAGCGAATGGAAAACTCAAGATAATCCCATTCATCATTCTGAATATAGTCGACATGCCCATGCTCTTTTAAACGAGATAACACGAGGGGAACATCGCTTCCAAATACCTTCGCAGACTTCAGGAAAAAATCACGATCAGACAATGTATATCGTTCTTCGTAAGGTGATAGAGCATTTTGTTGATAGACCTGTCCAGTCAGTTTGTTCTCAAAGGAACAGTAATGAATCCCCAATTGTAAGGAACGATCCATCGCAAATTGAATTAAGGAGAGAGCAGCTTCTTCACTTCCTGCAACAGGAAGACCGCCAGCATACCAATAGTTATATAGAATCTCACAGGGTGGATTCTTTACCTGAAAACCCTTCTCTTTAAAGACGGGTACATTATGAAAGGGAAAACAGAGCTCTAATAAATTGATGCCAAAGATCTGTAGTGCATCGAGCTTGAGAAGAAGTTCCTTCATCTCCTCAATATATTGGGGGATGACAGGCATTTCTACCATGACAGTTGGAATATACTGTTGTGCAAGGGTGATCCGATCCAAGGTATCATTGCGTTTGGAAGTAGGGTCCTCCATCTTAATGCTAAAGCGAATTTCTTGAAGATGAGCATCTTGTAGCTCCTTCAATAATTCCTCATTCAATTGATCACCTGAGGTATAAAGACGGGTATGTGTCACAGGTATATGGTCATGAGCATATTGAAAGAATTTGATGACATCATGGGGATGCAAAAGCGGCTCGCCACCAGTTAATGCGAGGTGGGAGATTTGTACTCCTTCATCAAGCAATTGTGCGAGCTGGGCAGTCACATCCTGTTTATGCTTACGATGATACTCATAATCTTCTTGATTGGGATTGAAGCAGAAATAACAGTTTCGGTGACAAGCTAATGAGATGAAGGTCGTAAAGCTTCCTACACCCTTCTTACAGGCTTGACATGCAGGTGAAATTCGATTGAGATAAATACTCTTCATCCCATTTCGGAGAAGAGCGCCTTGCTGTTCAAGGTGTTTTTTACACTTTAATGTTTCATCTGCCTCGATATAAGGAGCCATCGGTAGCCCAATCGCTTCTACCTGTTGGCAAAATTGGGCATAGATACCCTGATAGATCTCAGCATATCGCCGAAATTGAGGATTTGTCAGAGTTGAAATAGATTTTGTATCGAGCTTAGTTAACATGGTCAGCTGCTCCTTTCATAGACAAGATTAAATGGGGGGGATGAAGGAGCAACAGGTTCTTCTACAAGTAGATTAATGTCGAAATTGTAAAGATGCAAGCTATATCCCTAATTGTTCAATAAGGGAATGAAGTTTTTCTGCAGATTGGAGAAATTGTGCCTTTTCTTCAGGAAGCAGATTCATGGGAACCACTTCTTCAATTCCATGAAGACCGACAATGGCCGGAACGCCAAGATAAAGGTCAGAGACACCATGATAATCATGGAGGTAAGCTGAGACAGGAATAATGGAGTGCTGATCCTTTAGGATCGCTTCACAAATTTTCACTAATGCAAGGGCAATGGCGTAGTATGTAGCACCTTTCTTCTCGATAATATGGTAGGCTGCATTTCTAGTCTCATCCTCAATTCGTTTACGTTCAGCAGTAGAGATTGCCCACCGAGGATCGTCCTCGAAAGCATGGAGTGAAAGGCCCGGAAGATTCACGGAGCTCCAGACAGCCACTTCAGAATCACCATGTTCTCCAATGACTAAGCCATGGACATTCCGAGGATCGATCTGTAATTGCTCTGCTACTAGATAGCGGAAGCGTGAGCTGTCCAGCAGTGTACCAGAGCCAATAACCCGAGATTCTGGGAATCCAGAGAGTCGATAGGTCACATAGGTGAGAATATCTACTGGATTGGTAGCGATGAGGAGAATAGCATCACGGTTATATTGAGTGATTTGGTCAATGATTTGGCGAAAGATGGCCACATTGCGCTTTAGTAAATCAATTCGTGTTTCCCCTGGACGTTGGGCACTTCCTGCAGAGATGACGATGATGTCAGCACCGCGGCAGTCTGAATAATCCCCCGCGGTAATCTTCATGGGCTGTGCTAATAAGAGTCCATGATTTAGATCTAACACATCACCTACAGCCTTATCATGATTGGCATCGATAATCACGAGCTCATTCACGAGTCCCTTAACAAGCAGTGTGTAGGCAAATGTTGATCCTACTGCTCCACAGCCAATTAAGACGATTTTAGATGATTGCTTCATCGGGAATCCTCCTAACAAGAATCATTCTGAAAAAAATGCAGGATCTATAAGAAGATAGTCGAATCAATATAATCATACCCGATTTCAATCGTATGCATTATTGGAAACCTTTTCATTTTTGTGACATCAGGCATGTAATATCATGTTGAAGAAACCGAAAGGAAGAGAAAGAGATGACAAGGCGTGTCATAGGTACAATCATATTAATATTGGGCATTGTTCTGCTGGTTGGGAACTTAGGAGGAGGTAGCTGGGATTACCTATATCATTTTTTTAAATGGCTACCCATCTTAATCATTATTTTTGGTGTGGCGCTGGTTCTCAAAGGCGCCGTTGGACGCCTACCTGATTGGTGGCCAATACCAGTCATTCTCATCTATAGTGGAGTGATTCTTATTATCACACTGCAACAGCCTGTTATTAAGTATGAGGATGGCTCCTATCAATTCCAGACAGCACATACAGAGATCACGGAAGGGGCACTCCGTATTGACAGTGGAGCCGTCGATCTTACAGTAAGATCAGGAAAACTAACACCGCCCCAATGGCTGACAGGGACATATGGCGGCATACCTGTTACTGCAACGCTGGAAGAGCAGAAGAATCGGATTAGGGTGGATTGGAAGCAGCAAAGCTTCTCTATCACCAATTGGTTTCAAAATAAGCTGAAAAACCAGCAGGATATCCAGCTTTCTCCTCATTTAATTTGGGACGTGGAAGTGGATACGGGCGCATCTGACGTCGACCTGGAATTCGCAGATGTACCTGTTCGTAGCATTGTGGTAAAGTCTGGTGCCAGTGATCTATTAATCCGATTAGGGAATTTTGGACTGGAGACGAAGGTCTCTGTAGATGCAGGGGTCTCTGATCTAGACATCTATCTACCTCGAGGTGCAGGTGTAAGAATCGATAACGATAGCGGACTATCTGATAATAACTTTGTTGATCAAGGATTCATTAAAGACGGATCATACTATGAAAATCGTGAGTATCCTAATGCGACGACACGATTCACCATTAAGCTAAGTATGGGAGTCAGTAACATTAAGCTTAATTATTATTAATCTCCAAAACCTTACCAATCATTCTCACTTTAAAAGTAGCCATATGGCTACTTTTTTCTTGCAATGAAATGGTGATTGTTGCATATGGTGAAACAAGATTGGGAAAGGGGGCTCGATGATGTCCTATAACCGACAAGGAGCAATTCAATATGCTGAGCGTTGGTGGAATCGACATAATCCACAATTTGAATTATTTCTTGATGACTGCACCAATTTTATTTCACAATGCTTATGGGCTGGAGGTGCGCCGATGAGAGGGCAGGGGCAAAGGAATCAAGGCTGGTGGTACAATTTTTCATCCCCCCCCAATTGGAGCTATAGTTGGTCTGTTGCTCATAGCTTCACATTGTATCTACAGAATTCCCAACGTGGTTTAACTGGAACCCGTCTTCCTGAAGCGAGATTCCTTTCGCCTGGGGATGTAATCTGCTATGACTTTGATGGCGATGGGCGCTGGCAGCATACAGCTCTTGTTGTAGCCAAGGATCGGAATGGGGAACCACTCATGAATATGCACACCTATAATCGTAGGCTTCACCCCTGGCCATTACGGGATTCATCAGCATATACGGATCGTATACAATATGCATTTTTTCACATTGAAGTAAAGTGACCATCTCAGTATGAAGGAAGGAAGGATGGCGTAGAATACCTCTGAGAATAGATGGAGTGGAAGACTTCATCTGAATCAAGTCGATTTCAGCAGGAAGGGGTATTCTTATATGCAAAACAGTGGCTGGGTGGATGTGGGAGGAATTCGTGTATTTGTACAGGAGAGAGGTACAGGTATCCCTTTGATATTTATTCATCCCCCTCTCTTAACTGGTTCCAACTTTTATCACCAGTGGGTCAGCTTATCCCAGTATTTTCGAGTCATTCTTTTCGATATCCGAGGCCATGGGCAAAGCGATGCATCCACAACGCCCATCTCCTATGGGCTCATTGTTCAAGATATGGAGCGAATATTGGATGCGTTAGGGATTGATCAAGTGTTTTGTTGTGGCTACTCAACAGGTACCAGTGTTGCATTAGAGTTTACACTTACAAGGCCTGAACGTTGTAGAGGAATTGTTTTACTAAGTGGAATGTCAGGTGTATATGATCGTGGCTTAAGACAGCAGATTCAATTAGCGGTTAGGATGGCAGATAGTCCTCTTTTCCCAGTCTTGGCAGCTAGTATTGCCTGGGGAAATCACGATTCACCTTGGATTTTTAAGCGGTTTTTCCAAGAAGCAAGACAAGGAGACCAACAAAATATTGCACAATATTATCGTTATAGCCTATTTTATGACTGCTTTGCTCGGCTTAAAGAAGTGACCTCTCCTACTCTCTTATTATGTGGAGGAAAAGATGATCGCTATCAAAGGTACGGTGAACTGTTACATCGGGAGATCCCCCATAGTAAGCTGATGGTTATCCCAGAAGCCAAGCATCAGCTCCCAACAAAATGGGCAGCAGAAACAAATCAAGCCATTATTCAGTTTATTAAGAATGATGGAGGAAATGGTGAATAAATTGTTTATATTTGTAATAATTTTAATTAGAGTATAAAATAAAGATAATAATAAAAACAATTAGGGGAATTGAGGGTATGAAGATGAAACAGCACATGCTTGAACATACCATCGAGCGAATTAAAGAACAGGGTGGGCGAGTCACAATTCAGCGTATCGCCATTATTAATGTACTCCTACGCTTGGGCCATCCTACAGCAGAAGAAATCTATAAATTTATGCAGAAGGAATTTCCAACGCTCTCCTTTACAACGGTATATAATACATTGAAGTCATTGAAGGAATTGGGCGTTGTCCGTGAGTACCCACTATCCGAACGCTCCCGTTTTGAGATCGTGGAGAAACTGCATCCCCACTTTCATTGTGTCCGCTGTGACCAGCTTCTTGATGTAGAAGAGAAATACGTTCAGATCAAAATCGACCCCCAGTGTGGGAGTAAGTATAAGCCCACGGAGGTCGAGATTATCTTACATGGAGTCTGTCCAAATTGTCGATAAGCTTTTTAGTGAGGACATGATTCTTAACGATGGCGCTCAGGTATTAGCACTCCCTGAGGCTGTGATTGTGGTGCATGAACCACGCGTAATGCAGTCATTGCAGCGATCCCAGCGAGGATGAAGCCACCTGCAATATCGATGAGCCAATGAATGCCTAAATAGTTCGTGGAGATTACCACGAGAATGGCGATGATGGAACTAATCCATTTCCACAGCCGGTGACCTGAAGCGATTGCCAGCAAGGCGATGGAGATGGAGAGTGATGTATGCAGACTAGGAAAACAGTTATCTAAGCCCGACATGGGCCGATATTCTGTTTCAAATAAGGGATAAGCATCTGGAATAAGAAACTGCACATCAGGATGCATCACCCAGACTTCATTCACCGGGAACCAAAGGTAGAAGGGAATAGCGATGGCATAGTTAAGCATAATGGTAATGAAAAAGGCTTTAACCAAGTAATCCTGTCGGTGGTAGATGTAGATAAACAATCCAGCAACCATCATTGCAGGAAAAAGAACCACATAGATGAAAGTGAAGAAGTATGTGAGCCCACTAGTCTGGAAGGTTTGTTGGAGCCAGCCTGTAATGGCTCCCTCTAGTAAATAAAAGCTAGAGGTAAAATCATTGCTCGTCAAGGGAGTATGCTGCTCAATATGCAGCTCCCATTTGTTTAAGAGCAGAATACCAAGGGTAGCCAATAGATAATACAGGATATAACGCTGTTTCACCAATTGTTGAACCACACCGAAAACAATGGTGAAGGGTGAACGACGAGTAGCGATACCTAGTAACAGCAGAAAAGAAATCACTGCTGCTAGGGTAATCGTGAACATCGAATGAAACATTGTTCTCAACACCTTTATCAAACATAGTACGAATTGAAATATCATCTATCAGTTTACCACAATATTAAAAATTGGGAATGGAGAAATGAACTTATTAAAAGGAGAAGGCTCAGTACCTTCTCCTTTTGGTTTGAAATCTTAATGGAATTTCTACGAATTCTTCTTCCGTTTTATTCAGCTTTTTCCAATTGAGCAAAGCCTTCTTCTAGTAGAGGTTGAGCACGTTTTTGGAAATTGGCGATGGCTTCATCAACAGTAATTTCATGACGGATGGCCTTATTTAATTCTTCGCCACCTGCTTCATAGATTTCGAAGATGGTAGGCAACTCATCAAATGTTTTTTGATAAGGCGCGGAGTCTAAACGATAAAATGCGTCGTAATTAATATTATCAGTTTGAAGCTGTTGATCTTGGAAGGCTGGTAGTGGATCAAAAAGGTCCTTATTATGCTGTAAGTACTCTGGACTTGTAATAAATTCCAAGAACTTCCATGCGTTATCCACATTGGATGCACCTTGTGGAATCGCGTACATATTCGTTGAGAAGACACCACTTCCTACATTAGGAATGGAAGTGTGGGTTGGATAGGTAACAACATCAAATTCTAAATCCTTCAGTTCTTCGAATGCACCATTTCCAGCTTGTTCTTTTAGCATGTTTAAGATTTGGGCCTCCATGGCATAACCTGTAGCCATGGCTACCTCCCCCTTATAAAACCCTGGGAACATTGACATCGGATCTTGTTGGGCTGCAGCTAAATCTAGATCTTTCATGTCCTTCGTAGGAGGGATATATCCTTCATGGAACATATCTACGACATCCTGCCAGATTTGTTTCCAGGTTTCTGTATCCATCACAATTTTGTGGTCAACTGGATCGATAAAGCTGATATCGTAAGGTCGAGCATAATCTAGGAGAAAGCTGAATGGATTACCGATGCCATCTGCACGAGAAAAATCAAAGCCATAGATCGGTTTTTCTCCTTCTAAATTAGTCAATTGAATGGCTAACTCCTGAATTTGCTCCCAAGTCATATCATCGTGTGGCGGCTCGATCCCGGCTTTTTCAAATAAGCCTTTGTTATAGAAAAGAGCTTGGGTATTAAAACCAGTAACCACACCATAGATTGAACCGTTCCCCATGTCTTTAAGCTGTTGGAGCACATTGGGATAGTAACGATTTTGATCAAACTTATTCTTTTCCATTAATGGATCGAGGGGCATGAGTAGATCTTTTGATACCAACTGACTAATGATATCACCGTTTAAGAGAATGATATCAGGTGTAGGGTTACCCGTAATGGCTTCTTCATACATTTTGACATAAGAAGGAGTCTCTTTCCCATCATCATTTGTACTAGGATTTAAAATCTCCTGTTGTATTTTCATTAGCTTAGCGGAGAAGTCCACAACTTGTACATCGATCTCAGGATATTTCACGATGAATTTGTTTAGGATTTGATCACGAACCAGTGCTTCAGGAAAAGCTGTAGCAACGATTAATGTATTCGAAGCTTGGTCACCTGAAGTAGATGTTTCATTGGCTGGTGTTGAAGCAGAATCATCTTTGGAATTACAACCAACCAGTGGTGTAATTAAAAGCAGGGTTGCTAGCATCAATAATGTAATTTTTTTTAGATTCAAGCTCTTCACTCCTCTTCGTAGAATGACAGTGTATATGGTTAGATTAACCTCTGCCTCCTAAATCCACTATTATATACGGATGGGTTTGAGTAATAGTTGCATAAAAATCAATAATAATAGGAGAAGGCAGGAAACCTTCTCCTAAATTCTTACACAACCATAGGTAGCAGAGTGCCATTACTTTTTCTTATCTTCTTCTAATTTTTTGAGACCTTCTTCTAATAGTGGCTGCGCTTTGCTTTGAAAATTGGCGATCGCCTCATCTACGCTGATCTCGCTTTTGATCGCTTTTTTTAATTCGGTGCTCCCCACCTCGTAGATCTCTAAAATGGTAGGTAATTCATCAAAGGTCTTTTGGTAGGGTGCTGTATCTAGGCTATAAAAAGCATCCATATGAATCTTGTCATTATTGATCACTTGATCTTGGAAAGCAGGCAATGGATCGAGCATATCCTTATGATGCTGTAAGTATTCAGGGCTCGTAATAAACTCAAGGAATGTCCACGCTTCATCAAGATTATTGGCCCCCTTAGGAATGGCATAGAGATTTGCAAAGATTACAGCACTTCCTACATTGGGAAACTTAGAATGAGTAGGATAGGTGACAATATCAAACTCTAGATTCTCCATTTCGTTAGGAAACATTTGCTTAAACATTTTAATCATTTCGATCTCCATGGCATAGCCAGTGGTCATCGCAACCTCCCCTTTATAGAAGGGGGAGAGCATGGCATCCGAATTAGGATTCGCCATGACTTCAGCGAGATTTGCATCTTTTAGAGGTGGAATAGCACCTGTCTGGAACATATCTACGACCTCTTGCCAGATTTCTTTCCATGTTTCTGTATCCATGACGATTTTTTGGTCTACTGGATCGATGAAGCTAATGTCATAGGGCCGGGCATAATCAACAAGGAACATGAAGGGATTATCTTGGTATATAAAACGACCATAGTCGAACCCGTATACTGGCTTCTCTTGATCTGTATTGGTCATTTGAATGGCTAGCTGTTGAAGATCATTCCAGGTCATACCATCTTGGGGAAATTCGAGATTAGTCTGCTCAAACAAAGTTTTATTATAAAAAATGGCTTGATTATTAAAGCCAGTTACTAATCCGTAGATGGTTCCATTTCCCATCTGCTGTAGCTGCTGAAGTACATTGGGGTAGTAGCGTTCCTTCTTGAAGTTATGCTGCTCTAATAATGGATCTAACGGCATTAGAAGATCCTTTTCCACCAATTGCCCAATGATATCCCCATTTAATAAGATGATGTCGGGGCTTGGATCACTCTGAAGAGCCTCTTCATACATTTTATAGTAAGAAGTCGATGTTGAGGTCTCCTCGCCAGCTTGGACCTTCATCATTTCTTGCTGCAATTTCATAAGCTTATCCGAAAAATCAATAAACTCTACATTGATATCGGGATACTTGATGAGAAACTTGTTGACGAACTGGTCTCGGGCGAAGGCTTCGGGGAAGGCAGTCGCGATAATAAGGGTACGGCCTTCTCCATCCTTTTTAGCTGCTGTATCCGGTGTGCTTGTATTACCAGTAGTATTCTCTTTGGAGCTACATCCGATTAAAGGTGTTAATAATAACAATGTAGCGAGAACGAGTAATGTAAGCTTTCTCAATCTCAAATGAGCCACTCCTTCCTGATATTGGTAAAGAAAGATGTCAGATTACTTTTTACCTTTAAAGTAATATACGGGAGGATATGGAAAATGGTTGCAAAAATACAAACGAGTGAACGATGGTCACTCGTTTGTTCCTGTTGAAAGCTGTTCATTTTCGAGAAGCCTTCGTATATATTGCAAAGAAGTGTAGGTCCAATTAGTTTGTGAATCCTTATGCAATAATTCCATATAGTTTAGTAGAAACTGGATGCCATGCTGCAAGGACTTTCTACCATACCGCTTTTGATACTCATAAATCAAGCGATAGGAATGAAGGTTTACGGCATTGGAAAGGATGAGTTGTTTCACTTTTTCGACACCTTTGGTTGTTGGTATTACTTCATTGGTACGGCCATCCTTGGTTCCTTTTCTGATTTCTACATATTGATGTTCTTCTAACCATCGAAGTTGTAATAATACCGTTGTGAAATGTTGATTCATGATGCGGCTAATTTGTGTTGGTGTGACAGGTGTTTCAAAAGTGACCACGATAAACAAAATATGAAGATGGGATGCGCTTTTTAGCTTCGTTTGCTTCGCAATTTCATCGAGATCTTGTAATATAGCGCCATGAACACTATGGACTGCGTTAAATAAGATATGGAAATCTTCTTGATACATTCGCAGCGAATCCTTTCTATAACGATATTGGTCCTCGATCCGGAGTTTACTCTTTTTCTAAGTTAAAGATGTGTTATACGCTAATAATATATCATTTATGCCAGAATTTGTCTAGTTACTTCCGACTTTTGCCATGGAATTTCAGGATTGTTTTCCATCTTTATCTCAGAAGTCATATGTAGAGTCGCCTTAGAGGAAAGAAGGAAGGTACTGGTAAGACCAAACAAGATTTTTCCATTGGTGAAAATGTATGATTCGGTTTATACCTTCGCATAGTAATGATGGAGGTGATATTCAATGGATAAGAATCGTTACACCAAGACTGGTACCAACATTAATCGTGTAAGAGAACAAAACAGTAAAGTAAACAATACAGAGTTTGGCACGGAAATGGATGCCAATCGTCCAGCAACTAATAATCGCAATGTAACTGATCGTAATGTAACTGATCGTAATCGCACAGAATCTTAATCATTATTTTCATGTAAATTCACAGGATCAATCAACCCCCACGTCATAGGATGTGGGGGTTGTACTGTGATATAATCAGGGACAAGAGGAAATAAGAGGAGTGCGGTCATGATTATTGGACTTGGAGTAGATATGGTGGAACTTAATAAGATGGAGTCTGCCCTTCATAATCATCCCCATTTTATTGAGCGTATATTGACACGAAATGAAATAGCGGATCTTCCAACGCAGCAGCAACGACGCATTGAGTTTATTGCAGGTAGATTTGCTGTGAAGGAGGCTGTTTCCAAGGCCTTAGGAACTGGGATAGGGCAATATCTTTCCTGGCAGGACATCGAAATTATCAAGCAACCAACTGGAGAGCCCAAGGTATTACTACTACCACAGCTATTTTCCAAGCATCCTCGTCTTCGCGGACTCACTTCAGAGGAGCTATTCATATGGTGTTCCATCAGTCATACGGGCCATGATGCCATTGCACAAGTACTGATCGAACGGAAGTATTGAATGCCATTCAATCTTAACCACACATGCTTGCTTGCATAACCGGACATGTTCATACATATGATGATATCACCGGTAGGAGGGAGAAAAATGCTTCTAGTGACAGCAGAAGAAGCGCACCAGATGGACCATTGGGCCTGCCGACATGCTGGAATACCCCTGTTTATGTTAATGGATCATGCAGGTAGAAGAGTAGCTGAAGAGATTAAGAGTCGATTTCAACCAGAAAGCTCAATCGTGGTGGTAGCGGGTACTGGTAATAATGGTGGAGATGCAATTGTTTGTGCGAGATATCTGCTGCAGTGGGGTTATCAGGTGACATTGCTGATGGCAGGTACTGAAAGTAAGCGTTCACAGGATAGTAAGCGTCACTTACAAGCATACCGAAGCTGGAACGGACTCGTTCAGCAGTGTGAGGAGCTTGATGAACAGAGGACGGAGGGGCTTTTCGCTTCTGCTCAACTACTAGTGGATGGCTTATTAGGGACAGGACTAAGGGGTGCGCCTCATGAAGAGTATCGAGGGCTGATTCAGTTGATGAATGAGAGTCAGGTTCCGATCCTTGCCATTGATCTCCCCAGTGGATTGCTGGCTGATCAAGGTGAAATACCAGGAGATGTGATTCAAGCTACCTGGACCGTTACCTTTGAGGCTTATAAGTGGTGTCATCTCTTATCTCCAGCCACTAGTAAAGTAGGGAAGGTGATTGTCGCCTCCATTGGAATTCCACCTCGTGCAGCAGTGGAATTGGGGCTGAAGAATCAAGTGTTAACCACTGCCATGATCGCTTCTTTATTACCAGTACGAGAGAATGAGAGTCATAAGGGAAGCTATGGACATCTCTGCATTATCGGCGGTTCCCAGTGGATGCCCGGCGCGCCGCAGTACGCCATGGAGGCAGCATATCGAATGGGAGCAGGTCTGGTAACGCTTGGACTTCCCTATTCACTTGCTCAAGGCTTAGCTACTCAGGTTCGCTTACCATTACTCTGGCCTTGGGAGGAGGAAGAATCACATTTTGCAACCACTAGCTCTGCACAACAAGATTTTGATCCCTATACTGCTCTGGCAATTGGGCCTGGAATTGGGGTGTGGAATGGTGGAGAGCGCTGGTTAGAGCAGCTGCTAAATCGTTCTCATCAACCTGTTGTAATCGATGCAGATGCTCTTAAGCTCCTTGCCCGTCACCCGCAAATGCTTACTCAACACGGGGAACGAATCATTCTGACGCCTCATCCTGGAGAGATGGCAGTACTGTGTAACGTGAAGAAGGAGGAAGTTCGGCAGCATCGCAGGGAACTGGCTATCGAATTAGCCACGAAGTGGGGAGTTCATGTGGTACTGAAGGGCTTTCATACCTTGATAGCTACACCTGATGGTACTGTATATTGCAATCCAACAGGCAATGCAGCGCTAGCCAAGGGAGGTACTGGTGATATCTTAACAGGAATGATTGCTGCTCTCCTTGCCCAAGGTGTTGCATTATGTGACGCAGCGCGAGTAGGCACCTATCTCCACGGTTTAATTGCTGACCTTTATACAGGTGATCCGTATAGCCTCTTGCCAGCAGACGTGATCACTCATATTCCTAGAGTACTCCAGCATGTTTTGACAATACGGTCCACATCAGCTTAATTATTTCCGAGGAAATGACATTTTCCCTCCTTTGTCAACAATAGACGAAGGGGTTGATTTTAAGTGAAACGATGGATCATCGTTCTTTGTATCATGCTATTTCCTGTCATCATGATGGTAGGCTGTAGCAGTGAGATGAGCATGAATGAAGTATTAGGGGCAATCCAGAAGAAGAGTGAATCGCTTTCAGGGTATAAAATAAGCGGAACAATGACGATTCATACTGGAAAAACACCTGTGCAATATGATGTACAGGTATGGCATAAACGTCCCCATTATTATCGTGTTACCATGGAGAATGCGAATCAGAGCGTTTCCCAAATGATCCTTCGTAATGATGATGGTGTCTTTGTGTTAACACCAAGTCTTAATAAGAGCTTTCGCTTTCAAAGTGACTGGCCTAAGAATCATGAACAGCCATACTTACTAGAATCCATTGTGAACGCGCTAATTCAAGATGAAGGGCGCATGATGGAGAGTACAGAAGAGGGCTATGTCTTTAAAGTGAAGGGGAACTATCGTAACCAATCGATGGTGGCCCAACAGATCGCTTTTTCAAAGGAGATGATGCCCCTTCAAGCAGAGATCTTTGACGCAGAAGGGAATCAGTTAGTGGTTTTAAAGTTTAATGATGTACAGTTAAATCCTACTTTCCCAGAGGATGCCTTTAGTAAAGAGAAAAATATGCAGCAACAGTCCATGAATAGTACAGGACACATACAAAATGCCCAACCCATGATGGGTGTAATTCACCCTTCCTATCTTCCTGATGGTGTTGAACTCTTAGGAGTGGAGCAGGTTGAACGGGCAGAGGGTGATGTTTTTGTTTTAAAATATGGTGGTACTTATCAATTTGTTGTCACTGAGGAACGTCCACAAGCGTTGCAAGCAAGTACTTTCTATGGCACTCCAGTGGATCTTGGAAGTACCATTGGTGTAATGACAGGCACGGCTCAAAAGTCATTACATTGGACCGATAATGGTGTGGATTATTTATTATCGGGTACACTGCCAGAGCAAGAAATGCTGTTGGTTGCCCAGTCGTTGCTAGGACAGATTAGCAGTAAGTAATCCAATCTGTAGGAATAACAGGTTCAGGTGGAGAGCAATCTCTACCTGAACCCAATCTACTTTACTGACAAGAAAAGTTCTTTTTGCATACCATATATGTTAGGTTGACAGTAAAATGTAGAGAGTCTAGTATTATTGTGTTATAGACAGTGAACTGATTTTTGAAAGGGCGAGACCAATGGATTTGAAGTCGCATGAGATCATAATCAAAGAAGTCTCTTCCTATAAAACGCTATTGTTCCGCAAGGGGATGGCGTACCGGATTTTAGAGACAGTCATATTTATTCTTGGTATTATTATTGCCTTTTATATGATTGGTGAAAATAACCTGCAGTTTAAATTATCAGCGGTTGCCATCGCTGCGTTGGTTGTAGGAGGCTCCCCTTTTATTTATCAAGCGCTGCTTCATCCTACTTACACCTTAACGAAAACAGAACTGTGGATATCTGTAGGACAGAAGGAGCAAATGGTTCCACTGGCCAATATCAGCCCATCCTACGACTTACGTTATATGTATTATTTAAATGGAAAGAAAAAGCCGCTAATGGTTTCTGATCAATTCTTAGAAGTGCTTAATCAGGAGCTATGGCGTATTCGTCATTTGAAAAAACATAAATAGCTAGTGGTAGCCACTGGCAAGAGCAAGCTAGGTTGAAAATAAAGGCAGGAGAGTAGAATGGAAGAGGTTTTTTATCGCGATACATGGGTAGAGGTTGATTTAGATGCCCTGCGTCACAATCTGAGATGTGTGAAAAAACAGTTTTCAGCAAATACACGTTTTATGGCCATTGTAAAAGCAGATGGATACGGACATGGGGATCAGTTTGTCGCAAAAATCGCGTTAGCAGAGGGCGCAAACTTCTTGGGTGTAGCTTTATTGGACGAGGGCTTGCATCTCCGTAGTATTTACCCAGATGTACCAATCTTGGTCTTGGGCTATACCCATCCACGTTATATCAAAGAAGCCATCCATCATCAAATTTCCCTCACTATTTTTCATGAAGAAGAGCTGCCCATTATCGAGAAAATTGCTAAGCAGGAAGGAAAAGTAGCACGTCTTCATCTGAAGATTGACTCAGGAATGGGAAGAATTGGTATCCCTCCTCAACCAGAAAATGTGGTACGATTTGTTCAATCTATTCAAAAGAGCCCCTGGTTGATGCTAGAAGGTGTCTTTACTCATTTTGCCAATGCGGACCAAGTAGATATGACAGCCACCCAGCTTCAATGGGATCGTTTTCAGCAAGCCACAGCCAAAATTGAGAAAAAAGCTGGTTTCCCTATCTTACATGCAGCTAACAGCGCAGCCATTCAGCAGTTTCCTGTGGCGCATCTGGATATGGTACGAGTTGGTATTGTTATGTATGGACTTTATCCATCACCTTCTATGCAAGCACTTTATCCTGATTTACAACAGGTTCTCTCCTTTAAAAGTAAGATCAGTCATATCAAGACTGTCCAAGCCGGAGAACCCATTAGCTATGGCTCAACCTATGTCTCCTCCACAACGGAGCGGATTGCCACGATTCCAGTAGGTTATGCCGATGGTTATAGTAGACTTTTATCCAATAAGGGTGAAGTCTTAATCTGTGGCGTTCGCTGTCCTGTAGTAGGAACAGTCTGTATGGATCAAATGATGGTGAATGTTTCCCATCTCCCAAATGTGGCATTAGATGATGAAGTGGTACTTTATGGTAAACAAGGTACTGAGGAGATTCGACTTGAAGAAATTGCTGCAAAAGTGGGTACAATAAGCTATGAAATAGCTTGCCAGTTAAGTAAGCGTGTTCCACGAAAATATTTGGATGGTAACAGTACGTCTACTGTTAATTATTACTTATAATTATTGAAGGGATTGCGACATAAAAGGTCGAAATAATAAATGATTTAGCGGATTCATGCTACACTAATAGAAAATAGTATATTTTTGCAATTGTTACGACATAATGGTATTATTATGTAGATTAGGTACGAAGAATATTATCGGTGCATGTCGCTGGAGGTGTTGACTCGTGGCACAAGAGACAAAACGAATCGTGATTAGCATACCCCAGAATTTACTAAGTGAAGTTGATGGATTCGTACGCCAGGATCGTTCCAATCGAAGTGAATTTATCCGCCAGGCTATGAGAATGTATGTGAAGGAACGTAAAAAACGCCAGATACGAGAAAATATGCAGCAAGGTTATATGGAAATGGCAAAAATTAACCTTCACATGGCCTCCGAGGCATTTACAGCAGAACAAGAAGCAGAGCATACACTGGGCCGCTTAGTTAGCGGGGTGTAATGATTGTCATTTATCGTAAAACGTGGTGATGTGTATTTTGCCGATCTATCCCCTGTAGTCGGTTCGGAGCAGGGTGGAGTAAGGCCGGTTTTAATCATTCAGAACAATATAGGAAACCGCTTCAGCCCTACCGTGATTGTAGCAGCCATTACAGCACAGATTCAGAAGGCGAAGCTACCCACTCATGTAGAGATTGATGCTGCAATATATGGATTTGATCGTGATTCCGTAATATTATTAGAGCAGATTCGAACCATTGATAAGTCTCGATTAACCGATAAGATTACCCACCTAGATGAGGAAATGATGAAAAAAGTAGATGATGCTATTCAGATCAGTCTGGGACTCATCGAATTTTAATAATGTGTGTGAAAGCTGTCCAAGGACAGCTTTTTTACTTTTTAACGCACTATGCGGCAATCATCATTCTTGAGACTCCCACGACTAAAGTCGCAAGCCCTGACGGGTGGGATTCCTGCATGGCTTTGCGTTCTCAGTCCATTTCTGTTTTGAACAGCCTGCAAGATGAGGGTGTCTCATCACCCCTCCATATCCAGTGCATATAGCAGATATGGCTACGCTACTATGACCATCGCGTACAGTTTTTTCGTTCGTGGTGTTTTAGCGTCTTGTTCTTGACGACACATATCGTTTTACCGATCGCATGTATTAGGCGATCGAACCTTATACGATATCCAATTTTCAAAGAACGAGGTTGTGTTAGAGACTTGTACTTGTCTATAAGCAAATTATAGTACAATTCAGACAATTATGGTAGCCATAAGCTACCCCTTGTCTGACCTCGCTTTCATCCCATGTCTAAAGACGGGCTACGCCCTGCATGGGCTTTCTCGTTCGGAAAATCGGTAATGAATGATAAAAAAGGAAATTGATTGTTTGTATCGAAATAGGAGTAAAAGTCATATTACTTGCCCAGATCTCAAAGATGTGTTGCCACAATTAATCCGTTATTATCTCAAGAATCGAAATGATCCAACGAAGCAGTTATCGATTCACTAAGGGAAAGAGGAGGAAGAACAATGCTGGTGGATAAAATAGAGCAGCTTGAAGAAAAAATGAAGAGCTTGGAGAATTTTTCTGGTGCTGTTCAAATCAAAGAGCGAGATGAAGTGATTTTGAAAGATGCCTTCGGATATGCAGATATTCGGAATAGCATCAAGAACAACGTACATACACGCTTTGGAATTGCTTCAGGAGCAAAATTACTAACAGCGATTGGAATATGTAAATTGGTAGATGAAGGTCTGATCGATTTTGGTACATTATTAAAAGATTGCCTCCCCATCGATTTTCCCAATTTTGATTCCCAGGTTACCATTCATCATTTATTAACGCATTCCTCAGGAATTCCTGATTATTTTGATGAAGAAACCATGGATGACTTCAGTGAATTATGGATCCATAATCCTATGTATCTCCTCAGGGAACCGAAGGATTTTCTCCCCATGTTTCAGCAGTCTAAAATGATGTTTGCACCTGGGGAGAAATTCTACTATAACAATGGAGCGTTTATTGTATTGGGCCTCGTTATTGAACATGTAGCAAAAATACCCTTTGTAGACTTTGTTCAACAGAAGATCTTTGATCCGCTGGAAATGAAGGATTCTGGCTATTTTGTTCTGGATCAACTACCTGGGAATTGTGCATACGGTTATCTGGAAGATGAGGCAGGAACCTTGAAGACAAATATCTATTCCATTCCAGTAGTTGGCGGACCGGATGGTGGGGTATTTATGACTGTGGATGATATGAGTAAGCTGTGGCAGGGACTAATTCATTGTAAATTGTTAAGTGAGAAAGTGACCACTAAACTATTAACACCACAGATCCATGATGATGGAGAGTTTTACTACGGCTATGGTATATGGATTCGGAAAAAGGATGAGAAGGTTTGGAAATACTTCCTCACCGGTATGGACCCTGGAATTCGATTCATGTCATCCTACTACCCTGAGGCACAAATTGAGGTAACAGCATTGGCAAATCGGGAATTTGGACCTTATGATATCACGATGCATGTGGAGTCCTTATTTTCGGAACGTGATGGGAAATGACCAGTTGCAACAAATACGTACCAATTTTAAAAAGATCATAGAAGGATATCACAGACAACAGAAAGAAAAAGAAAGATAAAGTTGAAACGCCAAAGCTCATGATTAGAATAAGGTGGGAATAATGGATAAGCCAAATAACACAGCAATATATCAAGAAGAGAAAAAGCTGGAGGAGAAGATTGAACAGTGTCAAAGGAATAACTCTCCAGTACTACTAGAGGAGATCGTACAATCCTGTACCCCCCTTGTGTGGAAGCTGGTGCATAAAGGAGCTGCAGTTCCAGGAGAGACAGAGGATCTTTACCAAGTTGGGATGTTGGCATTAATTCTTGCGATCCAAAGATTTGACCCAGAACGCGGAACTTCCTTTGCTGCCTATGCTATTCCCACCATTGATGGGGAGATAAAACGATATAAACGCGACAAAACCTGGCTTTTACATGTCCCCCGCAAGACCAAGCTTGTAAGCCAGCAGATGCGCAGGGTGATGGAGGAGTATATTGCTAAACAGGAAGCGATGCCTACCACAGATCAACTAGCTGGGATGCTAAATGTTTCAGAAGAGGAGATTATCAATGCCCTAGAGGCAATTCAAAATTATCATCCACTTTCCATTGATCAGCCGTTGTCTCTCTCCGATGAGCATGTGGCCTCCATTCTCGATGTGCTAGGGGAGGAGGATGAAGGGTTTGATGAGGTGGAGATTCGTCTTACCTTAGAGCGAGCCCTTCAATCCTTTACGGAAGAAGAGCAGCATGTGATACTGAATATCTACATTAAACAGCAGAGTCAAAAGGAAGTAGCAACGCTTTTAGGACTCTCGCAAATGCAGATCTCACGTATTCAAAGGAGAGCCATTACCAAGCTACAGGAGATGGTGAAGGCATATCGGAAGAGTTTAGGAAGATAGAGAGGAAAAAAGACCAGAAAGGGTCTTTTTTTTCTTGACATAATCTTTGTTATAATAGGGAAGATCATCCACGAATCCAAAGGGAAAGGGACGGTTACATATGGAGAAAGAGATGGAACGTCATATTCATTGGATTGCCAAGGAGCTACAGTTGCCTGAACAACGAGTCAAAGCAACAGTAGAATTACTGGTAGAGGGAAATACCATCCCATTTATTGCTCGTTATCGGAAGGAAATGACAGGAAATTTAGATGAAACAATCATTCGAACTGTAGCCGATCGCTATGAATATCTAAAGAAATTAGCAGAGAGAAAGACGGAAGTACTAGCCTCCATTGAGGAACAAGGAAAGCTATCAGCAGAGTTACAGAAGAAAATTGAAGATGCAGTGAAGCTTCAGGAGGTTGAGGACCTCTATCTACCTTATCGTCCAAAACGGAAAACAAGAGCTAGTGTGGCCAAGGAGAAGGGTTGTGAGCCCTTAGCGAAGCAGTTGTTTGCTTTGCCTTTAGAGAATCCCCTCCCTCATGGAGCTGAACAGATTCTTTCAGAGCAGCTTCCTACCGTAGAAGAAGCCATTGCAGGAGCTCAAGATATCATCGCAGAGTGGATCGCTGAAGATGCTGAAGTGCGTCAATGGATCCGAGAGGTTACCTGGAATAAAGGAAAGATTCGTACAGAGCAGAAGAAGGAAGAGGAAGGTCGAGTCTATCAGATGTACTATGAATATGAAGAGGGCATCGCTAAGATTGTTCCTCATCGTATTCTTGCTATCAATCGCGGCGAAAAGGAAGAGATCCTGCGCGTCACCATTGATGCACCCATTGAGACGATTATGACCGATATGCAGCGACGCTTCCTTTATCGTACATCACCTGTTGCAGATCTAGTAGAAGCAGCCATGAAGGATGCATATAAGCGCCTAATCGCTCCCGCCATTGAACGAGATATTCGTAATCGTTTAACCGATGCTGCAGAAGAGCAGGCGATTCAAGTATTCAGTAAGAATCTACGTTCCCTGCTGTTACAACCACCATTGCGTCGAAGACGAATCCTCGGGGTGGACCCAGCCTTTCGGACGGGGTGTAAGCTGGCCATGGTAGATGAGACCGGTAAGCTGTTAGCAGTGGATGTCATCTATCCAACTGCACCCCATTTCCGTGTGGCAGAGGCGAAAGAACGCTTACTCCATCTCATTCATACCTATGATGCGCAGTTATTAGCCATTGGTAATGGGACGGCATCACGGGAGACCGAGCAGTTCGTGGCGCAGGTGATCCGTGAGGATCATCTTCCCATCTCCTATGTGATTGTCAATGAAGCGGGAGCCAGTGTCTATTCGGCATCGCCATTAGCGAAGGTGGAGTTTCCCGATCTCGATGTATCAGAACGTAGCGCTGCTTCCATCGCAAGGCGTGTTCAAGATCCCTTGGCGGAATTGGTTAAAATCGAGCCGAAGGCGATTGGCGTCGGGCAATATCAGCATGACGTTACACCGAGTCGTCTCCAAGAGAGCCTGCTCCAAGTCGTGGAATCAGTGGTGAACTATGTGGGTGTCAATTTGAATACCGCCTCTTCATCGCTACTCCAATACGTGGCAGGTATTTCTACCAGTGTGGCTAATAATATTGTGACCTATCGTGACGAGAATGGTCCGTTTCAGGAGCGGAAGGAATTACTGAAGGTACCTCGTTTAGGTCCGAAAACATATGAACAAGCGGTGGGATTTTTACGGATTCTTCATGGACGGGAGCCATTTGATGCTACTCCCATACATCCAGAGTCCTATCCCATTGCAGCAGAAATTCTAGCTAGTATCCATAAGGATCGTAGCTCGTTAGGGACGGATGAATTAAAGCAACAGCTGAAGGAGATGGATTGGGAGCAATTTTCCAGTTCTCATCAGGTAGGAATTCACACCTTGCGAGATATTGTTGATGCGTTAATTCGGCCACAACGGGACCCTCGCGATGAATTACCTCAGCCTCTACTGCGTCAGGATGTTCTCAATCTGGAGGATCTGACCATTGGGATGGAGCTACAGGGTACAGTACGCAATGTTGTGGATTTTGGTGCCTTTGTAGATATAGGCTTAAAAAATGATGGCTTGGTTCATATCTCAAAGCTGAGTCATTCCTATGTTCGACATCCCCTCGACGTGGTTCAGGTAGGTGACATTGTTCAGGTATGGGTGGATGCCATTGATCAGCAACGAGGTAAGGTAAATCTCTCCTTAATAGAACCATCCAAATAGATAGGAATTACAGAATGCTGTATGGGAGTATCCCATTCATCAGTTTGGAGGATGAATGGGATATTTCATTTTTTTAATTTTCCTAAATATGCGGACAAATTTGACGATATAATGTATATAGGTAGTTTCGACTATATTTAGTAGGTGTTTCATGGGTGAACCCTAGGAGAAAAGGAGTGAAAACGTGAAGAATTACAGCATCAGAATGAAACTGCTAACCATGTTGGTGGCACTGCCTGTCGTTATTATCATTGCCCTAGCAGGACTAATCATTCCTTTTACTAGTCAAACGATGAATGAGACGGTAGCAGAACAGTCATTATCCAATGCACAAAGTGTGATGAAAAACTTAGAGGAATATGTGGATGGAACGCTCGTTGGTCTTTCCGTAGCCAATCGTAGCCTACGCTCCTTAGAAGAAGTAGATAAGATCCGTAATTTCATGATGGAGATGGCGCAGGATAAACGATTTCGCGAGATGGTATACTATGATCTCGAGGGGAACGAGGTAGCTCGTACAGGAGTTGGTCTTAGCTATAGTGGGAAGCCAACAGAGCAACCGATTTTTCAAGATACACTTATACATAAAGCATCTATCTCCAATCCTCAACCCCATCCTCGTTTTGATGGTGTATTTTACATCGATATTGCCATCCTTGTAGATGATTACATTCAGCGCCCACGAGGTGTTTTAATCGCTCGGGTTAATCTGAAGCAAGTTTGGGGGGAGATCCGTGGTGATGTCCTGGAGCAGGGTGACTCGATCACCACTATGCTTCTGCTCAATCAAGAGGGACAAGTTGCGGCCCATGATAATGCGGAGGTTGTCATGGCGCAATGGCTCGATGAGAATGGAGAAAAACGAACCATCAGTGATCTGCATCCATCCCCACTACTTCAGCATGAAGCCATCAAAACGGTACAAGCCCTGCAACAAGATGAGGGGAGTTACCAGCATGTTGGTGTCTATGAGAATGGAGCAGGGTCAGAGGATGTGGTGGCCATGGTCACTCATCCGGCCTATGGATTTACATTGATGGCCTTTACCCCAGTGAAAAAGGCGCTTGCTCAGTTGGACCAATTAAAAATCTTTATGGCACTTGCCTTATTGATTGCCACCGTAATCACGATCATCCTTGGTGTGATCTTTTCACAACGCTTAGTTCAACCGATCCATCAATTAATGCAGACTGTACAGCTCGTAGCATCGGGGGATCTAACACAACAGGTTGGGATGAATCGTAAGGATGAGATAGGACAGCTTTCGCAACATATCGATCAGATGGTTAGCTCCCTCAATACGATCGCCAATAATGTGACTGAATCAGCAGACGAGACTGCAACAACCACCAAGCAATTGACTCATATCTCCCATGAGGTCGCAGAAAGCTCACGGCAGGTAGCAACCACCATTGAAGAGATCGCCAAAGGAGCAGAGGAACAAGCGCAGCTCAGTCAACAAACCGATGATCGAGTGGCAGAAATGGTTGAAATGACGGTGGAGGTACAGCAAAAGACCAGCGCAGTCTCTGAAGAAGCGGAGGCGACAAGACAAATTATCAGTGAGAGTGAACAAGCCATCTCGTCCCTCGTTCTTAGTATTCAGAACATCGCTCAATCTACGCTGCAATCTGCCAGTATGGTAAAAGAATTACAGGAGCATACTGCAGAGATCAGTACTATTGTGGAGGCCTCTAACGAGATTGCAAAGCGAACCAATCTTCTTGCCCTTAATGCAGCTATTGAGGCTAACCGAGCAGGAGAATATGGCAAAGGATTTTTGGTAGTGGCTCATGAAATACGTCAACTGGCGGAACAGAGTGGGGAATCCTCCAAGCAAATTGCCCATATTGTACAAAGTGTTGGACAAGCCATTGATTCTGTGGTAAAACAAATGGAAGATAATATTCAAACAGCAACAATCGAGAATGAGCAAGCATTGGAGAAGAGTGCTGCTTTACAAGGTGTACGTACTGCGATGGATAAGGTAATCACTTCGGTGAGTCAGATTGAATCGATTGTGGAGAAGCAGAATCGGATGAGTGAAGAGATTGCCGAAACATCCCGAAAATCCTCCACGGTAGCTACAGAAATATCAGCAGGAGCGGAAGAGGTAGCCGCTTCCAGCGAAGAAGCATCTGCGATGATGCAAGAGGTGGCTGGTAATATTCAAGAACTGGTTCATCAGGCTGAGCACTTAAAAGCGCTGGTACAGCAATTCAAAGTAAATTAGCTTGGCATTCTTACGTCTCTCGTCTTCAGCTAGAGAGGAGGTTAAAATGGTTCAAGCCTCCTCTCTTTTTATAGTGAATACAGCAATACCATGATTTGAAAGAAAAAATCTCTTGATCAACACTTTTATTTATGGTAATCTTATATTTGTCGCTGGCAAGAGATATAGCACCTTATTCCGCAGTAGCTCAATGGTGGAGCAACCGGCTGTTAACCGGTAGGCTGTAGGTTCGAGTCCTACCTGCGGAGCCATATGGAGAGATACCCAAGTTGGCCGAAGGGGCTCCCCTGCTAAGGGAGTAGGTCGGGAAACCGGCGCGAGGGTTCAAATCCCTCTCTCTCCGCCATGACTGGCCCGTTGGTCAAGCGGTTAAGACACCGCCCTTTCACGGCGGTAACAGGGGTTCGAATCCCCTACGGGTCACCATTATACTACGGACGATTAGCTCAGCTGGGAGAGCATCTGCCTTACAAGCAGAGGGTCGGCGGTTCGAACCCGTCATCGTCCACCATATCTTGATGGCGGCTGTGGCGAAGTGGTTAACGCACCGGATTGTGGCTCCGGCACTCGTGGGTTCGATTCCCACCAGTCGCCCCATTTAATTTTTCTTGGGTAGTAGCCAAGCGGTAAGGCAACGGACTTTGACTCCGTCATGCGCTGGTTCGAATCCAGCCTACCCAGCCACTTGAGCCATTAGCTCAGTTGGTAGAGCACCTGACTTTTAATCAGGGTGTCACAGGTTCAAATCCTGTATGGCTCACCATGAATACGTTGCGGTTGTGGTGGAATGGCAGACACGCTGCTTTGAGGGGGCAGTGGTCTTACGACCGTGCGAGTTCGACTCTCGCCAACCGCACCATTCTTATTTTAAACATAATGCATGCGCCCTTAGCTCAGCTGGATAGAGTGTTTGACTACGAATCAAAAGGTCGGGAGTTCGAATCTCTCAGGGCGCGCCATGACGTTACGGGAAGTGGCTCAGTTTGGTAGAGCACCTGGTTTGGGACCAGGGGGTCGCAGGTTCAAATCCTGTCTTCCCGACCATTCTTGGGCCCATAGCTCAGCTGGTTAGAGCGCACGCCTGATAAGCGTGAGGTCGGTGGTTCGAGTCCACTTGGGCCCACCATCTTCTTGCTACATACAGGATACTATTGTGAAACGAGACTGCAACTAAGTTGCAGTTTTTTTATTTATGATTGTCCTCTCCGTTGCAGAACCAAAATGGTTATCGTTATAATGGAACATGATGATTACGGATCAGCTAGGCTGAATCTCATCGATCTACCATGGTAAAGGGGGAAAATCCGATGAACCCATATGAGTTGATTCTACATAATGAAGAGGAGACAGAACAGCTGGGATATAGATTGGCTGATCGTCTTCAAGCAGGAGATTCCATCCTATTAGAAGGGGATTTAGGGGCGGGAAAAACACGCTTGACCCAAGCGATTGGTCGTGGTCTCGGCGTCACAATTCCTATTAACAGTCCAACTTTTACTATTATTAAGGAGTACGAAGGACGGCTCCCCTTGTACCATATGGATGCCTATCGGTTAGAGGATGAAGATGAAATGCTTGGCTTGGAGGAGTACATGGAGGGTGATGGTGTCTTTATTTTAGAATGGCCGATGCAGATTGCATCTCAGCTACCTCCAGAATACTTGTTAATTCGCCTTGAACACATTGATGGCGATAAAAGGCAGCTCCGTGCATTCCCCAATGGTGAACGCTATGAACAACTATGTAAGGAGATCTTCTCATGAATATCTTAAGCATTGATACCTCAACACAGGTGATGGGAGTAGCTGTCACCACGGAAGAACAGACATGCGCCTTAGCCTTATCTAACAGTAAGAAGAATCATGCCTCTCGTTGTGTGCCCATGATTCAACAGGTGATACAGGATGGGAACCTGCAAATTACGGATATCAATGGCATCGCCGTAGCCCAAGGTCCTGGCTCTTATACAGGATTAAGAATTGGAATTGTTACAGCCAAGACTCTCGCCTGGACCCTTCAGCTTCCGCTCTTGGGCTTCTCCAGTTTAGAAATCATGGCAGCGAGGGCTGGGGCTTTTTCAGGGTGGATCTCCCCTTGCATTGATGCGCGGCGTGGTCAGATCTACACCGGCTTATATCAGTGGCAGGATGGTCAACTGGTCTCCATTATTCCTGATCAGATCATCCCTATCCAAAGATGGATTGCACTTCTCGAAGCTCAAGTGGAAGGACCGATTCTTTTTGTTGGAGATGATGTAAGAATCCATCGTCAAACCATGATAGAGACAATATCCTCACTCACTTTTCAATTTGGCTTTGCTGAGCAGCATGTACCTGATGTGGCCTATATGGGGCGGATTGCTGCGCTACGTATTGCTAAGGATCAACTGGTCTACCAAGCCGCAGAGGTGGAGCAATTTCAGCCCTTCTACTTACGCATGGCTGAGGCGGAGGCCAAGCTGTTAGCGAAGCAACAGGGGGCAAATGCATGAGTCAATTTCAGATTCGTCCCATGCAGGTGGAAGATATTGATGCGGTGCATCAGGTGGAGACCCTTTCCTTTACTACACCGTGGAGTAAGGAGGCATTCTACCAAGAGCTAACCGGGAATCCTCTCGCCTTTTACACTGTGATTACAGTGGATGATCAGGTTGTTGGCTACGGTGGGATGTGGGTGATTATTGATGAGGCTCATGTAACCAATATCGCTATCCATCCTGACTTTCGTGGCAAGAAGCTAGGCTACCATCTCCTTGTTCAGATGATGGCCTATGCATATATGAGAGGGGCACGAAGAATGACCTTGGAGGTTCGTCTCTCCAACCAGATCGCTCAGCGCCTCTATACAAAAATGGGATTCGAATCCTATGGGGTTCGTAAGCATTATTATGAGGATAATGGTGAGGATGCGTTGATTATGTGGGCTAATCTTGAGGATCAATTGCGACAAGAAATGAGTGAAGAAGAATGAGCCGTTTCATTTTAGGAATCGAAACCAGCTGTGATGAGACTGCTGCTGCAGTGGTCAAGGATGGAAGAGAGATCTGTTCTAATATCATTCACTCCCAAATTGCCATTCATGAGCGATTTGGTGGTGTGGTGCCTGAGGTGGCTTCCCGCCATCATGTAGGGAATATTACATGGGTGATTGAACGCGCCTTAAGAGAGGCAGGAAAAAGCATCGATGAGATGGATGCTGTTGCTGTGACACAGGGTCCGGGTCTCGTGGGCTCGTTGCTTGTCGGTCTAACTGCAGCGAAGACCTTAGCTTTTGCCCATGGAAGGCCCTTGATTGGTGTTCATCATATCGCTGGTCACATCTATGCCAATCGGCTTGTGAAAGAAATGCAATTCCCCCTTATCGCACTTGTTGTTTCGGGAGGCCATACAGAGCTCCTCTATATGCCAGAGCATGGTGTCTACCGTCTTTTGGGACAGACGAGAGATGATGCTGCAGGTGAGGCGTATGATAAAGTAGCAAGGTCGTTGCAGCTTACCTATCCGGGAGGTCCGAAAATTGATCGGCTTGCTCAACAGGCAGAACCGTTGATTCACTTTCCCCGTGCCTGGCTAGAAGCAGATTCCTACGACTTTAGCTTTAGTGGCTTGAAGTCTGCTGTGATTAACCACCTGCACAATGCGAAGCAGCGCGGTGATGAAGTGGATGTCCCTGTACTAGCAGCCAGCTTCCAGGATGCGGTGGTGGATGTTCTTGTAACGAAGGCCATGCGCGCAGTGGACCAATATCAGGTTCACCAGTTGGTGTTAGCAGGAGGTGTAGCTGCCAATCAAGGCCTGCGCAAGCGTCTTGAAGCTGAAGCGTCACAACGTGATCTAGAGCTGCTGGCGCCACCGATTGCTCTTTGCACCGATAATGGTGCCATGATTGCTGCAGCAGGTACGATCAGCTATGAACGGGGAGAATTCTCTTCTTATGACATTAATGCCATTCCTCAATTACTCCTACCTGTAGAAAAGCTCTAAGTTACTAACAGACTCAGGAAGGGGTTATCCACAAAATCTGTGGATAACCCCTTCCTTTTCTGTGTATATCTCGTTTTTCTCTCCATGATTTTTGTGGATAAATGTATGTTTTATTCACAGTGGTGCCACCCTATGTAGGAGATGGAGGGATTCCAATTGCGACGTGCTCAGCACATCATCCTATGGATATGTATATTCATTACCTTGCTCGGGTTCGAAACAAAAAACGCTGTGCTGGCACAGACCAATGCAGCCCCCCATGTGGTCCTCCTCTTAGTGGATGGGTTAAGCTTGACACAGTGGCAGCAACTGCAGCAAAGATTCCCACTGCAGCTACAGGAGCGTAGTCAAGTTGCTGGTGTTAATCTTCGAACTGCACAGGGCTATGAAGCTAGCAGTGTCTATTTAGGTATTGGTGCAGGGAAGCGTGCCTATGCTCCTGCCCCCTATTATTCTGAGCATTATCAGACTGATGAGATTGTGGATGATCTGGGGATAACATCAGAACAACTACAGCTTCAGATCTTAGGCCAAAAACAGGAAGGGGCGATTTTTTCCTCAGGCATTCGCGCATTGCAGAGGAAGAATGCTGAGCGTAGTATTTCAGCACGCCCGGGCTTGCTTGGTTCCACATTGCAGCAGCATGGAGCACGAATCGCTGTCTATGGTAATTTTGATGAAGGGATGAAGCGAATTCGCTATGCACCCCTTATCACCATGACGGAGGATGGCATGACTGCATTTGGCAATGTGACTGATGTCAGCTTGCTATACGATTCTAGCTGGCCTGGTAGCTGGCGTACCAATTATTCATATCTCCAAGACCGATACAGAACGGAGCGCTCACAATGGGGCCTCACAGTGTTCCAACTGGGGGATTGGCTACGCTTGAAAAAATGGGAAGAACGCCTAGATAGCCAGCGTTATGAGTCTTTGCAGGAGCAAACACTTCGTGAGTTAAGTTACTTCCTCCAATGGTTGAATAACACCAGAACAGAGCAGGAGCTGGTGATGCTATTCGCTCCTGCAAGTCAAAGTGCACCTAGTCTTGCTCCTTTACAGATCTGGCATAGAGGGGATGGTGGGGTGCTAAGCTCCCCCTCCACAAGGCAGCCAGGCATTATCCTCCATACAGATCTTACGGCGACCATTCTTCAGCATCTTCAATTACCTGTTCCCCAAGAGATGACAGGTCATCCCGTAGAGCTTTTACCACATTATGATAAGGAGCGCTGGTATGCTGACCTACAGTTAGCACAGACCATCTATGAGAAGCGTTCTCCTGTGCTCTCTAGTTATATTTTCATCGTGATCCTCATTTTATTACTCACCCTGCTTGTGATGTGGCAGCGTATCTCCCTTACAACTGGACAATATCGACTCTGTCAAAGCATGCTATGGGCAACCTTACTACTCCCTAGCTTCTTTTTACTGGATGCAATTTGGATACAATATATACCGCCAAGAGTGATGATCCTGGTGTATTTCCTTTTTGCCAGCGGTGTAGGCTGGCTACTAGTACGTAAATCCCTTACTACTCGGTTTATGATACTGGCTAGCTATAGCCTGCTCTCCTTACTCATCATCGCTCTTTTTACACCGAGTTTGATCTATCGCTCTGTTTTCAGCTATGATCCCATCATTGGTGCACGCTTTTATGGCTTAGGCAATGAATACATGGGACTGCTGGTTGGGACGACGATTTTGTTAATGACAACCTCGATACAAAAGTATTATCCTCTTACGAAACGAGGAAACCGGTGGCTTTTCGGGTTCATTGTATGTATTGCTTTGGCGATTTTCATCTATCTTGCACTACCCATGGGTGGGAGCAATGCAGGCGGAGCGATCACCGCCTTGCTAGGATTTAGCTTTACGCTCTGGTACGTACCAAGGCTGCCGATGAACTGGAAAGGAATCATGCTCATCAGTGGGACAGGTTTGTTCCTCATTCTCCTATTTGCCCTAAGTAATCTCTGGGGAGGAAGTAGTGGACAGACCCATATCGGTCGTACTCTGGAGAAGATCTTAGCTGGTGATTCCGCATATCTATGGGAGATCATTCAACGAAAATGGCAGATGAATTGGCGCCTCATTCAAATTTCCATGTGGAGTAAGCTCTTTATTGTTTCGTTGTTTATTCTGTTGTTTTTCTCCATTTATCAACAGACGAAATGGTGGCACTCCCTTCATGAACAGAGTCCGGTAGGGGGGAGAGGCATTACATCAGTATTAGTGGCATCCATCGTAGCACTCATCTTTAATGACTCTGGCATCGTTGCTGCAGCCATTATGCTCCTCTATGCTGTGGTTCCCCTCTTGATCATGAAGCTGGAGATGCAGCAAGTGCGACACTTTCAGGAATAAAGAAAGAGTTGCGTGGCTATTCGCCTTGCAACTCTTCCCATTCTTCATACCATGCATCGATTTGCTCACGTAGTTCTTTAAGCTGTGTCAGTCGCTCCTCGCTAGCCACATGATCCTGATAGACCTCGGGTAAGCAGAGCTCCTCTTCAATTTCTTTAATCTGCTGTTCTTGTACTTCAATCAGACCCTCGAGCTCGACGATCCGCCGTTCCCGCTGTCGTTTTAAGCGCTTTAGCTCTTTCTCCTCCTCATAGCTGAGGGTGGACTCTGTAATGGCCTCTGGAGCGGTACGAACCTGAGCTGGAGGCTGATCAAGGAGAAGGTCTTGCTTCTTCTCCAGATAGTAATCATAGTTCCCCAGATAGGAAGTGAGTCCCTCTGGATGCAATTCACAGGTACGGGTGGATAGTTTATTGAGAAAGTAGCGGTCATGGGAGACGAAGAGGATGGTTCCAGGATAATCGGCTAAAGCATCCTCGAGGATCTCCTTGCTAGGTATATCTAAGTGGTTGGTCGGCTCATCTAGTATGAGTAGATTGGCTTGTTTACACATTAATTTCGCAAGGGCAAGGCGTGCTTTCTCACCACCACTTAAGGCAGACACCTGCTTCAATACATCATCACCACGAAAGAGGAATTGACCAAGTATGGTACGTACCTCCACCTCTTGGAGGATGGGGAAATCATCCCATAGCTCATTGATCACACTCTTGGTGGAATGGAGTAATTCATGCTCTTGAGCATAGTACCCGATCTCCACCTTGGTGCCAATCCGGATGGATCCTTGCTTTGGCTGAAGTTCGCCAATGAGGGTTTTGAGAAATGATGATTTACCAATCCCATTGGGCCCTACGATGGCCACACGTTCGCCCTTGACGAGATCAAGATTCACATCATGAAAGAGGAGTTTTTCATCAAACTGAATCGCAAGGTCACGAACCTGTAGAACCTCATAGCCACTCTCTTGCTGTGCCATAAAATGAAAATGTGTCTTGGATGAACCATCCTGTGGACGTTCGAGAATCTCAAGCTTTTCTAGGGCCTTACGTCGACTCTGTGCCCTTTTCGTTGTGGAGGCACGGGCGATGTTCTTCTGAATAAATTGGGATGTTTGCTGAATAAAGGCCTGCTGTTCCTCGTAGCGTCGTTTGTATTGCTCTAGGTCTGCCTGCTTCTGTTCTAAGTAGCGTGAATAGTTTCCATTGTACCGCTTGGTCCGTTTGCCATCTAACTCATAGATCACATGTACGACCTTATCGAGAAAGTAGCGGTCATGGGAGACGATCAAGACCGCACTGGGATACTGAATGAGAAATTGTTCGAGCCAGGTCAAGGTTTCCACATCGAGGTAGTTGGTGGGCTCATCCAGAATGAGCAGATCAGGCTGTTGGCAGAGGAGCTTCGCCAATGCTAAACGTGTCTTTTGTCCGCCGCTTAATGCAGAGATGGGCGTATCCACAGGAATCTGTGCAAATTGCATACCATGGAGGATAGAGCGAATGGTGGCTTCATAGCGATATCCTCCAGCTTCCTCCATCTGATGCTGTAATTGGGCATAACGATCCATGAGGAGCTGATAGGCATCCTCATCATGGTGGAGGGTGGCTTCTCCCATGGCTTGTTCCAGCTCCCGGAGCTCCCGTTCCATCTGGATGACATCCTGAAAGACGCTGAGCATTTCGTCCCAGATGCTCTTGGTACTATCTAAGCCTGAATTTTGCGCAAGGTATCCCATGGTGACTTCCTTACGTTTTAAAATCTCCCCCTTGTCAGGAGTGAGTTCCCCTGCAATAATTTTAAGTAGGGTAGATTTACCTGCGCCATTAATCCCAACAAGTCCAATCTTGTCCGTGCTTTTTATAGTTAAAGAAACATGATCTAAGATATCTTCGCGAATAAATGATTTACAAATATCATTGGCCTGCAAGAGAATCATTTCGTTCACCTCAATGCTTTCAGTTTACATGAGATAATGAGGTGAGACAAGGGAGAAGGAGGGGATAGAGTGGAGGAAAAAAAGGCACTTCGTCGTGAGATGAAAGGGATACGAGATGGCTTACCTCTGACCCAACGGGCAGAAGCATCGAAGGTCATCGTTCAGACATTTTTACAGTTACCCCAGTTTCAGTCAGCACAGGAGATCGCCCTCTTTATACCGTTTGGTTCGGAGGTGGATATCACAGAGATCTTTGCAGAAGCTTGGGGAATGGGGAAGAAGGTTCATGTCCCGCGGGTAGAAGGGGAGAATATCCGCTTTTATCAGCTTGATTTCTGGAGTCAATGTGAGGGTGGATCCTATGGCATACTTGAGCCGATACCAGAAAGGGTGAAGCCAAGCGAGATCACGAGGTTAGGCATGGTTCTTTTGCCAGGTCTGGCCTTTGATCAGCAGGGTGGAAGATTGGGTTATGGAAAGGGGTACTATGACCGTTTTCTCCCCCAAATCCCCCCCCAGATTCCCAGGGTTGCTGTGGCATTTCAACGTCAAGTGGTCGTTCAGGTTCCAACAGAACCACAGGATTGTACCTATGATTGGCTGATCACCGAAGAGAGGGTATATCGCGGCCCTCAAAGGGTTTAGACCGAATGGGTGTTCAATAATTTGTCTTGAATGCCTAGCAAATGTTACATTTTTTTGTTGTATGATAGGATTGAGTTCATAAGAGGGGGTACGGAATGTGTGGAAGGTAGTGGTTATCACTGTCAGCAATTCCGTGTTTCAGAGGAAGAAACCAGCGGACACAGCGGTTCAGATTATATCCTGTCTACATGATTGTCTCAATCTACATGATGGTCTAAAGGATAGTACCATTTCTCAGGACTGTGTTCCCGATGAAATTGAAACGATTCGGGAAACACTAATACAATGGATCGACCGAGAACGTGCTGATCTGATTATCACAACCGGGGGAACTGGCTTAAGTCGTGATGATGTTACCCCAGAAGCTACACGACAAGTGATTGATCGTTTTATTCCAGGAATGGCAGAAGAGATGCGTCGGATGGCATTACAAACTAGCCGAAGGGCGATGCTCACCCGTGGATTAGCAGGCACCAGAGGGAATAGCTTAATCATCAATCTTCCCGGAAGTCCTGAGTCTGCCTTAACCTGTCTACATGCAATTCACGACCAACTTTTACACGCCTTGCAAGTTTTACAAGAAGATCGGGAACAATTAGCAAAAGAGCATAAAGAAATCTGGTAAGATAGAAATATACAACGAATGATAGACAGTGGGTGGTTGAGAGCATGGAAGATAAAGCCATGAGTTTATGGGATCATCTTGGTGAATTAAGAAAACGGATTGTCATCGTCCTCGTCGTCTTCTTTATCACGATGATCATTGGTTTTCTGATAGCAATGCCGGTTGTTAATTACATGCAGGAAATTGCAGCAAAATCAGTTCAACTGAATGTATTTAAGATGACGGATGGTCTGAGGGTGTATATTCAGTTCTCATTCATTATTTCCTTAATCATAACCATCCCTGTATTCTTACATCAAGTTTGGAAATTTGTTAGTCCTGGGCTTAAGCCCACTGAACGAAAGGTGACCTTAAAGTTTATCCCTGCTGCAGCATTTCTTTTCCTGTTAGGGATCTCTTTCGGCTTTTTCATCCTGTTCCCCATGGTTGTACGATTCATGAAGATTATTTCTGAATCCATGGGTGTAACGGAGGTTTACGGCTTAGCGGAGTATTTCCGCTTTATGTTTAACATTGTTTTACCCTTCGGCTTGTTATTTCAGATGCCCATTGTGGTGATCTTCTTAACGCGTCTGCATATTATTACACCGCAGCTCATGCGAAAATATCGTAAATACTCCTACTTCTTCCTTGTAGTCATTGGTGCCATGATCACACCGCCGGAATTTATTTCGGAAATATTGGTCACCATTCCTTTACTCTTGCTGTATGAAATCAGTATCTTCTTTTCTGGCAATACCTATAAGAAGATGGAGAAGCGGGAAGAAGAGTGGAAGAAGGAATTCGATATGGACGATGATGAGAGCGATGAGTCAGAGGATGCTAGCGCTGAGGTGGTAGAAGCAAATGCCACTGAGGTTTCAAATGTAGAAAATGAAAGCGATATTGATAAGGATCAAAAGGATAAATAATATAGGAAAACACTCAAGATAAATAATTGGGAAGTACATGACCAGAGAAGAAAATGAAACTTTTCTGGTCTTTTTACGTTATGAAAGGGCGATGACGAAAAATTTTACAATTAGGGGCTTGCAAAATGTTGCTAAACTGACTATCATAAGAATTGTTAGCACTCGACTGGATAGAGTGCTAATAATTCCTTACAATTATTAAGGAGGGTGCATGACCGTGTTAAAACCATTAGGCGATCGTGTAGTAATCGAGGTCGTGGAAAAAGAAGAAAAGACAGTTAGCGGAATCGTACTTCCAGATACAGCAAAAGAGAAGCCTCAAGAAGGGAAAGTTATTGCTGTGGGTTCTGGTCATCTTGTAGAAGATGATCGAGTACCATTAGAAGTAAAAGTAGGTGACACTGTAATCTACTCTAAATATGCTGGCACAGAAGTGAAAGTTGCCAATAAAGAGTATTTAATCGTTCGGGAAAGTGACATTTTGGCTATCGTTGAGTAGTCTGAGTAGTCTTTACTGAGTAGTTCATACTCAGCGCGATGACGTATCATGTACCGATTCTTAAAGAATAAAACCACTACATATGAGGAGGGTTTTAAATGGCAAAGATGATCGAATATGGCGAAGAAGCACGTCGCGCCATGTTGCGTGGTGTTGATAAATTAGCAAATGCCGTGAAGGTAACCTTGGGGCCTAAGGGTCGTAATGTGGTATTAGAGAAGAAATTTGGTTCTCCTTTGATTACAAATGATGGTGTAACCATTGCGAAAGAAATCGAGTTAGAAGACCCCTATGAAAACATGGGTGCACAATTGGTGAAAGAGGTTGCTACAAAGACCAATGATGTAGCTGGTGATGGTACAACCACTGCAACCATCCTCGCCCAAGCTTTAATCCGTGAAGGTCTTAAGAATGTAACCTCCGGTGCAAACCCAATGGGTATCCGTAAAGGGATTGAAAAAGCTACGCATACAGCCATTGATGAGCTGAAGAAAATCTCTAAATCCATTGAAGGTAAAGAATCCATTGCTCAAGTAGCTGCTATCTCTTCTGGTGATGAAGAAGTGGGTCAATTGATCGCTGAAGCAATGGAAAAGGTAGGTAATGATGGTGTTATCACCATTGAAGAATCTAAAGGGTTCTCCACTGAATTAGAAGTGGTTGAAGGGATGCAATTCGACCGTGGTTATGTATCTCCTTACATGATCACCGATGCAGATAAGATGGAAGCTGTTCTCGATAATCCATTTATCTTAATTACCGATAAGAAGATCACCAACATTCAAGAGCTCCTACCTGTTCTTGAAAAGGTTGTTCAAATGGGCAAACCAATGCTCTTAATCGCTGAAGATGTTGAAGGTGAAGCCTTAGCCACTTTAGTTGTTAACAAGCTACGTGGTACCTTCAATGCTGTAGCCGTCAAAGCTCCTGGCTTTGGTGACCGTCGCAAAGCCATGCTAGAAGATATTGCGATCTTAACGGGTGGCCAAGTGATTACCGAAGATTTAGGTCTTGACCTCAAAGCTACGACAGTAGAACATCTCGGTCGTGCAGCGAAGGTTGTTGTAACGAAAGAGAATACAACCATCGTTGAAGGCGCTGGCGACACTGGTAAGATCGGTGCTCGTGTTGCACAAATCCGTACACAAATCGAAGAGACTACCTCTGAGTTTGACCGCGAAAAACTCCAAGAGCGTCTTGCTAAATTAGCAGGTGGTGTTGCAGTGATTAAGGTTGGTGCTGCAACTGAAACCGAATTGAAGGAGAAGAAGCTCCGCATCGAGGATGCGCTTAACTCCACACGTGCTGCTGTGGAAGAAGGGATTGTTCCTGGTGGTGGTACAGCACTTGTTAACGTTGAAAAGGCTGTTAAAGCATTAGAAGATGCTTCCACTGGTGACGAAGCAACAGGTGTATCCATCCTTCGTCGCGCCTTAGAAGCACCAGTACGTTTAATCGCTGAAAACGCTGGCCTAGAAGGCTCCATCATCGTAGAAAAATTGAAGCACTCCGAAGAAGGAATTGGCTTCAACGCAGCTACAGGTGAATGGGTTGATATGATTAAGACCGGTATCGTTGACCCAGCCAAGGTTACACGTTCTGCCCTTCAAAACGCTGCATCTGTAGCAGCTATGTTCCTTACCACTGAGTGCATCATCGCTGACAAACCAGAACCTAAAGAAGCTGCTATGCCAGACATGGGCGGCATGGGTGGAATGGGCGGCATGATGTAATATCGCTCATAGAACTTTGATATCACAAGGGTTTATGGATCAATGAGCGTCAAAAGGTAACAAAAAGGTAACATTGGTCAATATAAAGTTAGAGGCTCTTCATTAGTTCACTGAACTTTTGGGAAGCCTCTTTCTTTCTGGGCTTAGTCACATGAAGATAAATGTTCTTGGTCGTATCGTCGTCAGTATGTCCGATTTCTGCGAGAAGTGATGTTGTAAAATATTCTCAAATATTATATAGTAATGGTGAAGATAGCAGGTTATAAGTAGTAAGGATTATGCGTATCCTAAAAATGACCGCAGGTGCTGGTAACACCTATGGTCAATAGCTGAATCCCTTTAAGGGGGAACGGCGACTAAACTGTTTTATTTAACGGATTAGAGTAGTCACCCGGCCGAGGGTGGCTATTCGTCTTTTTTGGAGCGTGTTAATTCTATCGTTAGTTTCAGGATTGCGATCACTAATCCTGTAAACGAAATGGATAACATTAACGCTTCATTTATACGAGAAAACCATCGCAGCGCAATTGGATATTTTCTTGGAAGAGTGATGTTCCCAAGTTCCCTTGCAACCAAAGTGGGGTATCAAAAAAAACAGTGAAGGAAAGAATGCATTCTAGTACGGATACAAAGCGAATCTTGCGGTCGGTACAAAAAGCATATAACCTTTTAGGCGAGAATACTTCATTCTCAGCGAAGTAAGTGGGAATAGTTCAATTGTCCCACGATTGTCCAGTATCCTTTTATTTTTTCCATTAATATAACGATTTCTATTAGTTCGTTTCCCTGTTTATCATAAAAATAAATGGGCACGCTGCATGTTTTCTCCTTAAGATGGGTTAGTTTATATAAAAGAGATGCGGAAGTCGAATAGGATAAAGTGTTGTAATTTAAAGTTTTTCGGTTAATAATTTCTTTAAAAGCGTTCCAATCTATGCTTTCCCTTGTGTATTTATAGGGCGATTTACTTTTATAATCGTCCCATTGAATATCAGTGATAATTAAATCTGTATGGGGTAAATCCTTTTGGGCTTCTTGAAGTAATTTTTCAATGACTTCAAACCGCTTCTCGTAAGTGTAATTAATTATCATATATGAAATAGCCAACAAAGAAAGAATAAAAATAATGAGAAGAGATCTTAATTTCAACAAACCACTCCTCCCTAGATAGGATTAAGTCAGTATTCTTATATTATTAACTAAACTTTCACACATTTAAAGATCAAGGAATTACTTGAAATAACTAGGCATGGGGTCCAACTTCTTTGTTGTCGGGTGTGGTATCCGTACTCAAATTTGTGAATACATGGAATCGCTGATGACAAAAGAAGTGACCCATTTTTCCAAATTTAAAGGATTTATGACCCGAATTATTTCACTACTAAGAGATAAAATGATGATACTTACAATTTTTTCATACCCTTACCTCCATTGTACTTTTACTCTCCTCCTGATAGCTATCCAATTATAGTTATTTAAATTCCAGTATAATACTATAATGGTATAAAGCAAATATACAAACATTAATATAATCACTAGTATTGCATAAACAGGAATGGTAAATTTAGATTTTGCAAAGAAGATCCATAGTTTTGTAGCTTATAATGAGGCGTTGACTTGGGGTGAGTTCTGAACTGGAAGAGTAGGTATTTCAGGGGTTTCCTATCAGCCATCGATCCCTGATCCACAGAAGGTGAAAGAGGAAGCGAATCGAATTCTCGCCATTGAACATACAACAGAGAGAGCCATTCGCTACATGCTTTGGGCGATGCGAAGTCAGCTCTTTTGAAATGGAAACAAACGAACAGCAATACTTTCAGCAAATAAAATACTAATTGCAGATGGAAAGGGCATATTGAAAGTGCAAGAAAAAGATTTTCCAGAGTTCAATCGGCAACTATCCCATTTTTCGAGACAAACGATGATAGCAAGATCGTTCAATTTGTTTTTGACCATTGTATCTTTGGAATTGACTTCGATTAATGTTTCAACGTGAAACGTTGTAAAATATTCTCATATATTATATAGTGAAGGTGAAGATAGCAAGTTATAAGTTGTATGGATTATGCGTATCCTAAAAATGACCGCAGGTGCTCGATACACCCACGGTCAATAGCTGATTCCCTTTAAGGAGGAACGGCAACTATCCAAAACTAATTTGAGTTAAGAATAGTCACCCGGCCGAGGGTGGCTATTCGTCTTTTTTGGAGCGTGTTAATTCTATCGTTAGTTTCAGGATTGCGATCACTAATCCTGTAAACGAAATGGATAACATTAACGCTTCAAAAGTAGACATGGCTTCACCTCCTTTCATCGGAGGCGTGCCGTTCCACCCTTAACCATCAGCTTGTACTTATTATATCATAGTAGTTAAATAATGGTATAAAAGGAAATGGAATATTCTTATGTATTATAGGTTAGTTCTTTCGCCTGCACTAGATCGTTAAAATCAATTTCTGTAGGAAGTGGTAATCTGTTTTTTACTCGCCAATCTACTTCTTCTTCAATGATTTCTTCCAGTGTAGCGAACAGAAACAGATTTCGTTCCTCGAGGTCACATTCAGGACATTGATAAACAGGGATATTGGTGATCGTGATATAATGTTCAATTTCGTCTAGCTGGAACTTATATTGTTCCGTACCTTTGCTTTCTTTCATCATAGTGCCACATTGACAAGCCTCTTCGATGACGGTCTTGTATGCTTTGATGGCATTGCGAATTAACTTTGCAGTACTATCGCTGGCGTACTGGGCGGCTTTCAGCTTAAACATTCGATATTCCTCTCTCGTTACCCGGACCTCAGGTATGGTCAAAGAACGCGGATTGGCTGATTTAGGTCTTCCTACTTTCGTCATCTCAATCCCTCCCATTGGTTTTTACGATATTATACCAATAGATAATTATTTTTGCACGACAAAAATATAAGGACAGAATACTCGTAGGATGCTCTCGTCTCTTTATACATAAAAACAACGATATAGCAAGAATATGTAAAATATAGTAAAGTTATATATAGAAAAGAAGTATGAGTAAGGAGAATGGTAGGATTGAAACGAACGTTACTTCTCCGTTGGTTCTTTTTCATCATGGGGTTAATGATTGTCGCCCTGGGAATTGCATTAACCATTAAAGCAAAACCATTAGGCATTGGCCCTTGGGATGTCTTTCACTATGGCTTATATCTTCAATTTGGCTTAACCATTGGTTCATGGTCCATCATTGTTGGCTTTTTGATTATTCTTTTTACATCCATTGCTACCAGTAGATTTCCTAAAATTGGAACTCTCCTAAATATGCTTTTTCTCGGGCTTTTTATTGATTTATATAATTTTATTCTGTACACCCCAACTACCTTGGTTGGACAGGTGCTCACCTTTATTTTGGGAACGATAATTTTAGGTTATGGCATTGGAATGTATATTGCCGCTGATTTAGGAGCAGGACCTCGAGATGGTCTGATGCTGTTTATTGTTGAAAAAACAGGCTGGAAAATATCCTGGGTACGCAATGGGAATGAAATTCTTGTATTTATTCTTGGTTGGTTACTCGGTGGACCAGTGGGAATTGGTACAGTCATCATTGCATTTACCCTTGGAAATATTGTCGCTATATCACTTCCTCAAGCCAAAGGACTGCTTGCTCATCTATCCCAACAAGATCGCGTACAACCGTTGAAATAATACATTTTCTTCTTTACCCCGTTCTTGGTTTCATTAAATACATTACAAAAGATATATTAACATAATTGGATATATATGGTATCCATGTGGCGCTGACGATTGTAGATCCATGTCGGGAGGTAGCTATCGCAAACAATCATAAGAAATGATCTTGCTGTATAAGTCCTTAGTGTACGAACTAATCATTTAATTGAGGTGAAGGAGATATTAAAAGACTAGTAATTCTATTTTTGGCGATTGTTTTGCTTGCTGGTTGCGAGATGTAGAAAAGTGGACAAATCAACTATTCCAATACTCACAGCTTTTGACATTAACAGAAGAGGATAAAGAAATCGTTATTGAAGCATTACAGAATTATTATAGCGAGGAACAAGCCTCTTGGCTTTTCAACACCTATTTTGAGCAAGAATCAGATGGAACATATATCCTTATACCTCAAGATGCGTTCGGCGCTATATCGCACATTCAATTTTCCTTACAAGTGGATATCGCTGAAGCAGATGATCGATATCACATCGAGATGGTGGGAAGTTTTAGTGATAGTCTGGAAGAAGTGATGGAGATGCAAGTAGTAGAAAAGGTAACCATTCTAAAAGATACGTTGCAGATTGATAGCGTGGAGGCGCGTATTGAGTAAACAGTCAGTTAACCCCAACTCTAAAAAAATAGGTATTGAAACGGATATTAAAAGAGTAGAACCGCCTACTGGAGAGTTATCAATATCTACAGTAGGCGGTTCATTCATAATCAAGGAGGTTTTTCCGATCAGAAACATATTATCTCGCAACTATCTCGCGCTCTTTTTTATCGCTTTCTTTTCTCTCTGGAGCTTACGTGAGCTATGGCTTGTCCAATACCTAAATCTATTAGATCCAACTTCAAGGGCGCTGACTTCAGCGCTAATAAAAATTAGCATATGGGTAATCCCGGTGTTTTTAGTGGTTCAATATGTGGAGAAGAAAGATCCGATGGCATATTTGGGCCTTCATAGCAATGTGAAGAAAGGTCTCCAATGGGCACTTTGGATCTCATTGGCAGTGGGGACATACTTTTTCGTTCTTTATGGCATCATCTTAAAGAATGAGATGAACCTTCATCTCGGCATCAATGTATGGCTAAATCATGTTCTTCTAGTAGGCTTCACCGAAGAGCTTGTTTTTCGCGGACTTTTCCTAAGGAAGTTGATGGAGCGGTTTAGCTTTTGGAAAGCCAATCGCTATACATCCCTCTTATTTGTCAGCATTCATTTTCCCATCTGGTTACGTATGGGTCTCTTTGAAAGCTGGAGCATCATCGGAACCATCCTCCTTGTATTTTTCATCAGCTTCGCATTGGGCTTCATCTATAAAAAGACCAACTCTCTTTGGTCGGTTATTATTATTCATTCAGCGTATGATTTTTTTGCATCCATCTTTGGCTGAGCTAGGCACTAAATAGGATACAATTCACAAAGGAATATTGAATCAGTGCAAAATTCGATTAACGGTATATTTTCCTTATTCTTGCAACTTTTTCGGTTATTTGATATCTATAATAATGATAGAGTCTGTAGAGCGTTAGGAGGAGAATCGTTGAGTTCAATACCTGATACGAAAGCGGAAGATTCGCAATCTTTGTATGATTTTGCTGAAGCTAAGTCTATCCTTGAGAAAACCATTGAAAATATGGAACATGTAATTGTTGGGAAGCGTGAGCTCCTTGAAGTCACACTGGTTGCACTTTTAGCGAAGGGACATATCCTCTTGGAGGATGTGCCTGGTGTGGGGAAGACCATGCTGGTACGTACCTTAGCCAAGTCATTGGCATGTCAATTTACAAGGATCCAGTTTACACCTGATCTGCTCCCTTCGGATATTACTGGCGTTTCTCTGTATAACCAGAAGAGTCAGGAATTCGAATTTCGTCCGGGTCCCATTGTGGGGGAGATCGTCTTAGCCGATGAGGTGAATCGTACCTCACCGAAGACACAGGCAGCGTTGCTAGAAGCCATGGAGGAAGGGAGTATTACCGTCGATGGCTCCACCTATCCATTGCCCCAGCCATTCTTTGTCATGGCGACACAGAATCCCTTGGAATATGAAGGGACATTTCCCTTGCCCGAGGCACAGCTGGATCGCTTCTTGTTCAAGCTAAAGGTAGGATATCCTCAATTGCAGGAAGAGGTGGAGATTCTTGATCGTTTACATGATCACCATCCCATTGAAGATGTTCAGCCAGTAATGACCAAAGCTCAGCTCAATCAGTTACAAGAGCAGGTTCATCAGGTATTCATGGAGCGGTCATTAAAGGAGTATTTAGTCACGATAGTAGAGAAGACACGGGAGCATCGCCAGGTTCATCTTGGTGTTAGCCCTCGTGGTTCCATCGCCCTTTATCACGCAGCTCAGGCCTTCGCTTTATTGAAGGGGAGAGCCTATGTATTGCCTGACGATATTAAGAGTCTCGTTATCCCTACATTTATTCATCGTATTATCCTTAAGCCCGAGGCAGAGATGCAGGGAATTACCGTAGAGCAGGTTCTTCATGAAATCATGAAGGCCGTTCCTGTACCGGTTATTCGAAAGTAGGGGGAGAAATAAGATGAAGAAGGGACGGAGACAACGTCCGTGGCGATTGTTTACTGGCATTATTACATTCATAGTTCTTTATATGTATGCCAACTTCCAAGGGGGCTTCGTCAGCTGGTTTCTATTCTATACCTTTGTAGCAGTGCTCATCTATGAGGTGATCATGGTAAGCGTCTTGCTACGTCATGTGGTGGTAGAACGGGAAGTGGCAGATCAGCAATTGTTCACTGGTCAAGGGAATCGGATCACATTACACATTCATACTGGGGTCATCCCGGTATTATGGCTACGTGTAATAGATCAGCTACCCCATTCGCTACGACAGGCGAAGGAGTATGAGCGGTTGATCTTTCTGGGTTGGCGTCGAAATGTAACCATCACCTATGAGGTCGTTAAACTACCCCGTGGTGAACATCGTTGGGAGGAGGTTCGCTTGGAGAGTGGGGATCTCCTAGGCTTCTGGTCACGGACCATCACCTGTAAGTCTAGCAGTGAAGTGATTGTTTTTCCCCGTGTAGAATCCATTCAATTTTGGTCCATACAGAGCAGTCATCCTCTTGGTAGTCAACAGACAAGACGCCCGCTTCAAGAGGATATGTCCAACCTCCGAGGGATCCGCGACTATGTTCATGGCGACCGCTTAAGCCGGATCGATTGGAAAGCAGTGGCACGGGTAGGCAATCTTAAGACCAAGGAATTTTCCACTTTGGAAAATCAGCGCTATCTCTTTTTATTGGATTGTGAGATGACGAATTACCGAACGGAGCAGGGATTGGAACTGTTTGAAGAAGGGGTTACATTAATCGCAAGCTTAGCTCAGTATTTGCTAAAGCAACGACAACCTACTGGGTTGATCCTCCATGGAGAAACCTCTTCCCTTCCCCAATTAGGTGAGGGCCATTTTTCTAGTATGTTGCGGGCATTGGCACGGGTGACACCGACAGCCACGCTGCCATTTTCCCGTGCTTTACAGCAGTTGACCCAGGTTCAGCGCTTGGGAGGGCTGACGATCATCGTGGTGACGACTCAGAATCATCCTGAGATCATCGAGCAATTCGCACGCTTGCGTCAATTATATGGATCGGTTGTGTGGTACCACCTCGTTGATTCACAGCAGGGTCACGCGACGATGGTTCATCATACCAGCTTGACCACCTCTTCAGGAATTCAATATTTTCCTGTTCAGCCTGGTCAGGTAGGACGTGTTTTGCAAGGGGGTGCGTGGAATGCCGTGGGCTCATGATGACTGGAGACGCTCTCTTTTGCGCTTAGGTATGGTGGTCTTGCTCTTTTTCATATTGGTGGAATGGATACGTCCGATCCTCTCCATTACAGATACAGCGACAATTCGTATTTTTCTCTACTGGATCTTAGGGATCCTCCTCTTAGAGTGGCTCTTACTCCCTTTGGTATTAAGGTATATACTGGCCCTTCTCTACTTGGCGATGCTCATCTACCAGAATTATTATACACAAGTCCCTTTCTGGCATGGAGATTGGCTAAAGGATGTCTGGGGTGATTGGAAGAATAGCTATCTCGCTTTACAGGCTGGAGAAATATTGGAGATGGCACCGGAGATCCGAACATTGCTTTTTTTAATTGGGATTGGCCTAGGTACGCAGCTCATCGCATGGCTTATCTTAAAGAAGCAGCGGGGATTTAGCTTTTTCATTGCGACGATCATCTATCTTGCCTTGCTCGACACCTGGTCAGCCTACCAGGCAAATACGGCTATCGTTCGTATATTCCTCTTAAGCTTTTTATTACTCTCTTTGATCCGCTGGTCTCAATTATGGAAGGAAGCAGGAGAGGGGACCAGAAGCTTATTTCCATTCATCCGCTGGGTATTGGCATCGGTGCTTCTGCTTACCCTTGTGATCTTACCGGCACTTGCTGCCCCTAAGTTTGCTCCCCAATGGCCTGATCCTGTTGCATGGATTAAGAGCCTTCGTGAAGAGAGTGGTACCTTGAGTGGGGTCGGGATCAAAAAGGTGGGCTATGGTGAAGATGATACACGCCTGGGAGGGCCATTTCTTCAGGACGAAACTCCAATTTTCCGTGCTTATTCCACACGCCCCTTTTATTGGCGAGGGGATGTGAAGGAGATTTACACGGGGCGGGGTTGGAAGGCAAGGGAGGGATATTACCAGCTATTTTTAGTGCCTACGCCGGAGCTTCCTACACCGGCCATCTTGAAGGAGGAAAAACTGGAGGAGAGGATCAATGCTCTCCTTCATCCTGCTCTATCCCCGGTGGTATCCGATAACACCTATTGGCGTCAGGTGCAATTTCAGTCTGTCACTTTCTATGAGCCTAAGTATGGGACCATGTTCTATGGCGGTTCTCTACTCAATGTGTATAGGGGGGAAGACGGAGAGATAGGAGACAAACTAAGGCTAGATATAACGCGGCAGAGTGTTCACTCCATGTCTGGACTGCTTGAGGAATACACGATTCTTACTGCAGTTCCGCAAATCCTAGATAAAGAGATCCGCACAGTAGAGTTAGTGCGCTCACAAGAGGTGGGCATTGAGTATTTACAATTACCAGATCAATTACCTGATCGTGTTCGGGAGCTGGCGAAGGAGATTACTGCTGGGAAAACCACACAGTATGAGAAGGTACGGGCCATTGAAAGCTACTTCCGTACAGGTCCCTTTCAATACGAGACGGCAGAAGTGGAGTATGTTCCTCCAGGCCATGATTTTGTGGACTTTTTCTTATTTGACTCACCGCAAGGGTATTGTGATCACTTCTCCACCAGTATGGTGGTACTCCTCCGAGCCAATGAGATTCCAGCGCGCTGGGTCAAGGGCTTTGCCCCTGGATTGACCACATCGACGCAGCAGGAGGGCTATACCCAGATCGTGCGCGCGCGGGATGCCCATTCCTGGGTAGAGGTCTATTTTGATGGAATCGGCTGGCTTCCCTTTGAACCAACGAAGGGCTTCGCCAACCCATTGACTGTGGTCTATGATCAGGACTGGACTTCTGCACAGACAGAGATCATGCCTCTCCCTCTTCAGAATCGTGATTTGCAGGATCGATTGATCGAGGAAGAGGTGGCTCAAGAGACCGGGACGAGCCCAATGAAAGAATCCAGTCAATGGTGGAAGGGATGGAACCTATTTTTCTTGGTACTGCTGATCGTTCTCTTGATTATACTATTCCGCTTCCGTCAACGTCTCCTGTGGTGGCTGCGTATTCAGCGGGTAGGTCACCTCGCCCATGGAAAGGCTTGGAATGTAGCGGTGGAGTATCTTCTTCGCGCTTTGTCCATTCGCTATGGGAAGCGCCAGGATGGAGAGACACTACGAGAATATGTTCAGGGGATTCGTACAACCAGGGAGCTTCAAGCTCAGCTTCAGGACTTTGTCCAGAACTATGAAGAGCAACGTTATGGAAAGACCAATGCAGATAGCTGGAGTCAAGAACGATATCTTCAATGGAAGGAGATTGTTCATCGTCTGACTGCTTGACCTGCGCTCTCTCTATTTGCTACAATTACTTCATTAAAAATCGTGTTGTGGGAGGTTCAAACCGTCTGTTTGGAAAGGCGAACCTCCTTTTTCATATGTTAGCCATTACACAACAACGAAGGGGGAGCCATGAGTGGAAGCCAATCGGGAAAATGTTATCGTACTAGATTTCGGTGGCCAGTATAATCAATTAATTGCTCGACGTATTCGGGAAATGGGTGTCTACAGTGAACTACTTCCGTATGATATCTCAGTAGAGAGGATCAAGGCATTACAGCCGAAAGGGATTATCTTTTCAGGAGGTCCTGCCAGCGTCTATGGTGAGGATGCACCACACTGTGATCCAGCCATCTACGAATTAGGGATTCCAATTCTGGGTATTTGCTACGGGATGCAATTGATGTCTCATCAGCTTCAAGGTAAGGTAGAGCCTGCAGAGAAGAGGGAGTATGGCAAAGCAGAGGTCAAAGTAAAGACCACATCACCACTCTTCCAACAATGGGACGAGCATGAAACGGTGTGGATGAGCCATAGCGATCATGTGACAGCATGTCCAGAAGGGTTTGATGTGATTGCCACGAGCCCAGCTTGTAACATCGCTGCCATGAGTCATCGTGAGCGGGGGCTCTATGCCGTTCAATTCCATCCTGAGGTGCGGCATACGGTGCATGGCAATCAGATGCTTCACAATTTCCTTTATGAGGTTTGTCAATGTGAAGGCAATTGGACCATGGAGCATTTTATTGATGAAGCCATTGCAGCGATCCGTGTACAAGTGGGAGAGAAGAAGGTACTCTGTGCACTGAGCGGTGGTGTGGATTCTTCCGTGGTGGCTGCGCTGATCCATCGTGCTATCGGTGATCAGTTGACCTGTATGTTCGTTGATCATGGATTGTTACGCAAAGGGGAAGCTGAGAGTGTAATGAAGACCTTTGGCGAGCAGTTCCAAATGAATCTTCGGAAGATCGATGCATCGCAACGCTTCCTAGCTGCCCTTGCAGGCGTATCTGACCCAGAGAAGAAACGGAAGACCATCGGGAACCTGTTTATCCGTGTTTTCGAAGAAGAAGCCTCTCAATTACAGGATATGGACTTCCTAGCCCAAGGCACATTGTATACAGATATCATCGAGAGCGGTACAAAGACCGCCCAAACCATCAAGTCCCATCATAATGTAGGTGGACTCCCTGAGGATATGGAGTTTGAATTGATTGAACCGCTCAAAACCCTATTCAAAGATGAGGTACGGGAATTGGGACTTCAATTGGGCTTACCAGGGGAGATTGTTTGGCGTCAACCTTTCCCTGGACCAGGTTTAGCCATCCGCGTGATCGGCGATGTGACAGAAGCGAAACTCTCCATCGTTCGCGAATCGGATGCCATCCTGCGTGAGGAGATTGCCAAAGCTGGCTTGAATCGCGAAATCTGGCAGTATTTCACCATCCTCACCAATATTCAGAGCGTTGGTGTCATGGGTGATATGCGTACTTATGACTATACTGTAGGTATTCGCGCTGTCACCTCCATCGATGGGATGACTGCCGATTGGGCTCGGATTCCCTACGATGTCCTAGAAATCATCTCCAATCGAATCGTGAATGAAGTTCCCCATGTCAATCGTGTTGTTTATGATGTGACTTCAAAGCCACCAGCTACCATTGAGTGGGAGTAGTTGTAGGAGAGCTAGAAACCTTTGTGTATCAAGGGTTTTTGGCTCTTTTTAATTTTTTATTGCACTTTTTGTTTTTGTTTTCTTAAATAGTCTACAGTGAATTGATTTTTTGGTGAGGAATCATCTCCTTAAAGGAGATGATTCCATATAATTTGTTAGCTACTTCAAAATTACTGTTAGGATAGAGACTTAACTAACTTGTGTCCATACATCTATACTAGCTCCAAAAAGGATTTAAATAGATTGGTTATACTTGATAATTGTAATCGCCCATCAGCTTACATATTAAAATCTATCTAATGTTATATCCATGTTTATACTTGAAGCAGCCTTGTTGCCGTCGGCTGAAGCAATTATCAAAGAAGAGGACTCTGCCTTTTCGGTTTCTCCCGCAATATATATCCCATTTGCTGTTGTTCGTCCAGCACCGTCTGTGATAATTCCTCCGTTTTTATCAAATTGACAATTTAATTGTTCAGCAAATTTATTTGGACGATAAAAACTTGGAACTACGAAGCCACCACTTCTTAGAATGTTATCACCTGATTCCAATTCAATACTTTCTAAGTTACCATTATCTCCATGTAAGTCTTCAATAACATCTGTATAAACCTTAATCTTTTTACTTTCAAATTCATTTAGTACTTTGTTGAATAGTTGATGACCATTAGTAAAAACGATTAAATCTTTTGACCAATTAAAAACCAATTTAGTCATATGAATAATGTGTTCATCATTTTCTGCAATTATAGCTAAAGGCTTGTCTCTAAGCTCCCAACCATCACAATAAGGACAGCTGAATAAACTTTTACCGTAGTATTGTCTAATCTGTGTTAAGGGAAATTCTTCTTGAATACCCGTAGCTAACAGTATTTTTTCTGTTATATAAGTTTTATTAGTTGATGACTTGATTAAAAATAAATCATTTTGATCATCTTTATTTACCTCAATAACTGTTTCATTCGAAATTGAAACAGAAGGATAAGATTTTAATTCTTTCATTGCAATATTTTTGAATTCTTGAGGTTTAATTCCCTCTCTTGTTAAAAAACCATGTGACTCCTGAGTTACACGATTTCGATTTGTTCCATTATCAAATATAGTAACCTTTCTTCGCGCTCTTCCTAAAGTTAAGGTTGCACTTAATCCGGCAGGTCCAGCACCAATTACAATACAATCAGATTTCTCCATCATTATTTTCCTCCGTATCTTTAGTATATATAATAGAGTTTTAATGTCTATAATTCGAGTAAAAGACATCATGATTTATATAGATGTCTTATTCATTTTGTTAGCCAAGTCAACTATACGTGTTTGATTCAATTCATCCAAAAGCTTTTCCTCAGCTGATTCAATCGCTTTCTGAATTAAGCAATCAGGATTGTGGTTGAGACAATAATCAAACATAGGCGTCAAACCTTCAATAGCTTTTATAACTTCGAGTAATGAAACTCCTTCCCCACCCGGTTTTAATTTATAGCCGCCATTTGCACCTGAGACAGATTCAATCATACCCGACTTTACTAACTTTGTTAGTATTTTAGATAAATATGTCGTTGAAACCTTTTGGCGCTCAGCCAATTTTGCCACACCTATATGCTCATCGGATGGATTAACAGCTAAAAAAAGCATGGTGTGGAGAGCATAGTTCGTTGCTTTTGTTAATCTCATATTACCACCTCATTAAAGACTTAATAACTCTATAATATCCATTCTGATTTTAAAGTCAAATAATAAGTTTCTTCAACGACCGGGCGGGATTGATTTCTGGTCGTTATCCAAACAGTATTTTGCTTTGAGCTTCTCAAGGATGAAAGAAAAATCAACAAATTCATTTATTTGCCGAAGCATATTATCTTTTGGGACGACGATATCGTATATCGCCAAGTATGGACTTAGATTAAGGGTCTCTTGGTTTGAAATCATTGGGCGCACCACCTACATTTTCTTAATTTGAGTATACAGGACAAGAGTCTTTTTTTTAATCGAGAAAGAACGTTAGTGGGGATTAGACAATAGTGGATTGGAGTGGAAGGCAGCAACTTGTAACCGCTAGACTATAATCAACAGATTCCGCCAAGTAGAAATAAACACTTTTCCCAAAAAATACTTCAGCTAAGTTAGAATAATAGCATTACATTATTTAGCTGGAGGACCGGAAGGTGGAAAAGTTGCGTTTGTACATTCAAATTCATCAATTAAAAGAACAAGGATTTAAAATCGCTGCCATTGCAAGGAAGTTAGAAATTTCTCGAAACACAGTGTATAAGTTCTTGGGTATGTCGTTCGAAGAGGCGACAGACTGGGTTGTTTCATTAGGGAGAAGGCGCAGGAAGCTTGATCGATACCAAGATCACATTGTCTATTGGTTAAGGTAAAATCCTGATCTATCTGCGGCCCAAATCGAAGATTGGCTTCGAGAGCAATATCCAACGATTCAAGTAGGGAGCAGTACTGTGCGCTCCTATGTCAGGGATTTAAGGGATCTCTATCATCTTTCCAAGGAAGAACTTCCTCGTATGTACAGTGCAACAGATGAGCTTCCCATGGGGCACTAAGCCCAAGTCGATTGGGGTGAAATTACCGTCAAAAACATCGAGAATAAAGAGATGAAATGATACTTTATTACCTTTGTATTATCGCATTCCCGCTATAAGTATGTAGAATGGCTTGACCGCCCTTTTACAACAAAGGATACGATTCGTTGTCATGAGAATGCATTCCAATATTTTGGTGGAATACCGAAAGAGATGGTCTACGACCAGGATCATCTCATTACAGTGAGTGAAAATGCGGGAGATATTATTTTAACCGGGGATTTTCAAGCCTATAAACAGGATCGAGACTTTCATATCTATCTGTGTCGAAAGGGGGATCCAGAAAGTAAAGGCAAAGTAGAAAATGTCGTGAAATATGTCAAACGAAACTTTGCAAGACAGCGTGTATTCCCCAACCTCGATGCATGGAATGAAAAATGTCTTGCGTGGCTAGTGAGAACTGGGAATGATCATGTGCATCATACTACAAAAAAGAGATCGGTCGAAGTGCACGCCGTGGAAAAGCAACACTTACAACCCGTCTCTACCCTGCTCTCTTTCGAGAGCAACTTTGGAGTACCAATGACCTACGTGATGTTGCCCAACATCTTACTCGCCTTCAATCTTCTGAGGATGTACAAGCACCTACGGTGCTTTCGGATACATTGAATCAATCCGCATTGAAGACAGCTGTCGCGACGAGACAAGTGGATACCTATCTTGAAATCCTAGGAGGTGTTTAATCATGGGGGATACAGTTCAGCAATTACAAGATCAATTTCGTCATCTGCGTATGGTAGAAACAGCGAAGGAACTCCCTGTAATACTACGCCAAGCTGAGCAATTTTCTTGGACTTATCTTGAGTTTTTACAAGAGCTCTTGACTTATGAATTAAAACGCCGAGAAGAGAAGAATATCGAGAAGAGACTTCATTGGGCGAAATTTCCGTACCATAAGACATTACATGAGTTTCACATCGATGAGCAACGATCGTTGAGTACGCGCCAGATCAACCAATTAAAAGAACTCCACTGGTTGGAGCAACAGTATCATTTAATTCTACTCGGTCCCCCTGGTGTCGGGAAGACACACATTGCCATTGGTCTTGGCTTGGAAGCGATTCAGAAAGGATTCCAAGCCTCCTTCGTGACAATGGGTGAGCTAATTCACCTCTTAAAAACCCAGGAGTATCTTCGGAAGTCTCAGATTCAACTCAAGAGAATCAAGGAATCGGACTTGGTCATCATTGACGACTTAATGTATATGGCCATGGACCAACGGGAAGCGAATCTATTCTTTCATCTCATCAATGATTTATATGAACGAAGCTCCTTGATATTAACCTCAAATAAGGGACCAGAGGGTTGGGGTGAACTGGTCGGAGACCAGGGGATCATGACCGCCATCCTCGATCGTTTGTTACATCGAGTTGAAGTGATTCAATTCGATGATGATAGTTACCGACTTAAACATCGATTAACCATTTTTGAAAGAGATAGTGTTCAATCTTAATTAGCAAAAAGTGTTCAAAACTACTTGACGGTTACACAACTCCCACGGGAACAGCACGAGCAAGCTGAAGGCCCCGTAGAAAAGCGCCTGCCAGGAACGGAAATCCACGGCTTCTAAGATGAAAAAGCGAGAATGGAAAACGATAAGTCGTTTCCATTCTCGCAATGATTTTCCTAAGATGACTATTTCAGTGCCCTCCAGGTTGGTACCATTTCGCTGTTTTTCGATTTTTTGCAATAAGCCGACCCAATGAAGAAACTTGAATGGAAGAAGGACTTTTCTGTATGGAGAAGAAGAAGCACTTCGTAATTTTATTTTGAATTTCTGTTGAAAAAGTTATCATGGACCTAAAATATTTTAGCGGTATATATAATGCTTATTCGGAAAATAGTGTGGAAAGAGGGCTATAAAGAACCCTCCTCCATTGCCTTAGTCGGTGTGGAAAAATCAGCACCATAGATTTCTTCGTATACCACATTAATATTAATAACCAATTATATAAATACTTTTTTTCGTATCATGATTTCTGCAATGGATAAACTAATCACCCAGCATAACCATACAGCAATTGTGTATGAAGTACCATACGAAAATTGCAAGGCATTGTGTGAAATGGCCACAATGATGTAGATGAACATATTTGCAAAAGTAAGAACGAAGCTTCTTAACATCCATGCACTATGTTTTATCACGTTTTTTCTTCTTATATTGATATAGCCTAGAATGGTTGTACCAAACCATAGTGTATTTAAAACGAGAAATCCAATGGTGCTCAACCATCCTCCTGTTGCAAAAAAAGAAACGTAAACACCAGGGATAAAGTTTAACAAAATAGACAGTACATAGACTCGACCATTCCAACGATGAAATTGGATAGATTTAATTCGTAATTTCTTGATCACACCCAAGGGGCCAGTGATTAGTGAGATAATAGCAAAAATGATATGTAATCTGATCATAAGTATCCATAATGATTCGTTGGTTAGAACTTCATCTTTTCTAGCAAGAAAGTTCTGAAAAGTGGGATCGAGCATGAAGTTTTTTGAAAATGTATGCATGACCCACATGAACGATACGATTAAAAAAATGATCCAAATGTTCTTTTTCATTTTTTATCGTTATCCTCTCCTCTAATATTTAGGAAAATAAACTGCGATTTGTCATAACAAAAACAACAGTAAAAATAAGCACAAATGTAAACCAACCGAGTGTATTAAGTTTGGCTTTATTTCGTTGTAACGCATTGTCAGGATCCTCAGCAAAAATAACTCGTTTCAAGTTATTTTGTATCATACCTATCAAGGCACCAATCAGCATAAACAGGACTAATGATAGCACCACCCATAACAAAGAAGGATAAGTGGCATATCCCATTACCATCCATCCTCCTGTAATGATTAAAAAAATTAATGCATAATGGGCAAAGCGAGTAAAGCCTACTAATGTTTTAACAGCTATTTTCAATTCATTACCTGATCGTGACAAAAGAGATTTAAACGCAAATGGAAAAGCTAGAAAACTACCAAGCAATAAAGCACCTAATACATGAGCAAATACAATAAATGAATACATAACTACAACTCCATCCTTAAGAAATACGATATCCCATTAATTTGGATGAGGGAAGCATTCCAGCCTTTGCTTCACCATACATATTGTTTCCATCTACAGAAACGATAAATTTTAATGTAAGACGCATAGGCTTCGTCACTTTCATGGACCATTTTAATTGATTCCCTTCCAGTACAGCGTTGTCCAGCGTAGCAATATCATCTCCTTGCTTAACAGTTCCCACTATACGACCATCTTCAGAATATAAATCTAATAAAACGGAAAGATCGCCAATAGGAGTGGAAATCGTAGTATCCCATTTTCCTTGGAAATTAAAGTTCTTATCAGTATCAGTTTGATTAGAGGAGCTAGAACTTGTCGTTTCCATTGGATTTTCATGTTTGCTTTCTTTAGGTACATTTCCTTCAGCTTTCCAAACTGTACCCCTGCGCTCGTACTCAAATAATTGTTCCACAGCATGTGCTATACGGGGACCTAACTCTCGCTCGACTAAATAAAGCGCAACATCAAGCCCTGAAGTAACGCCACCGCCAGTAACAAGATCGCCATCATCTACGATACGGGCATTAACTGGAATAGCGTTAGTAGCACTCAAAAGACCCATTCCCATATGATGCGTTACTGCATGGCGGCCTTCTAATAAACCATCCATTGCTAAAATGAGAGAACCGCCACAAACTGTGGAAAGTAAAATATCAGCTTTCTTCATTGCTTCTCGTAGTAGATTATTTAACTCGGTTTCAGCGGCTTTTTTTAATTTTACTGGAATGGAATCTGGACCATTATCATGAACAGAACCAGATGCCCCTGGAACAAGAATGATTCCTTTAGAGGATAAATCAATTTTGCCGCTTGCTTGGAGTTGTAATTGATTCACCCCACTTGTCACCATTCGTTCTCCTTCAGCGGAAACTAGTTTAACGATTATGTCCTCTTTTGAGTACATTCCAGCTGCAATAAATACTTCATAAGGAGCAATTACATCCAATAAATCAAATCCATCAAATAACACAATTTGAACATTCATACATATGGCCTCCGTATTTTTAAAAATTTTAATCAAACCTTCTGGCAATTAATTTGAACCCTTGCCACAAGAAGCGTTCTTTTATTTTGTAAGAAGCTTTTTCAACCTTTGATACTCAGCTTCATTAAGTTCTCCCTTGGCTAACCGATTTTCAAGAATCATGGTTATGTCCCTGTCTTTCTGATTGGAATCTTTATAGCGATAGCGAATTTCAAAGATTCGAACCGCCATAAAGCAGAAAAGTGTAAGGCAAAACAAAGCACCGAATGGAAAGAATGTTTCGAAACCCATATGTTTACCTCCCTTCGAATAGTAAATTGAGGTGAAATACTTTATTTATAGTGAACATTCGCCTATCAACTTCACAATTAAAGAATAACCTTTAAATGTCTCAAATGATTGTACAAAAAGGTCACAAAACAATCACAATTCATCACAAAATAAGTAATTTAACTCATTGTTGAAACAGTGATATACTGAAAGTAAATTTCGATGGAAGGTTCGTTTCTTAAACTAGCATCGAAAGGAAGGCAGGATTTTGTGAAGGAAAAACAGACAATTATGGTTGTAGATGATGATAAAAGCATTGTTGAACTATTAAGAGACTTCTTGGAAAATGATGGTTTCTATGTAGAAACTGCTTATAACGGCGATCAAGCACTGTCCGTACTTAAACAGGTTACAATTGATTGCATCATTCTTGACATCATGATGCCGGGACTAAATGGTTTCGAGTTCTGCCGGCAGGTACGGGAGGAAAGTAACATTCCTATCCTCTTCCTGAGCGCCCTCAGTGATGATGTAGATAAAATTCGTGGGTTGGCAATTGGAGGGGATGATTATATAGTTAAAACCGCATCTCCGGGTGAGGTTATTGCCCGAGTGAAAGCTGTATTGCGACGCTCTAGTTCCCAGAAGGGCTTTAGCGGGAAAATCTTGGATTACAATGGTCTCACTTTGGATTTATCCACAAGAGAAGTATTTGTAGAGGGAAGATATATCTCACTTACACCAAAAGAATATGAATTATTGCGACTGTTTGCCGAGCATCCGAAAATTGTTTTTACTTATGATCAATTACTTGATAAATTTTGGAATGGAATTGGCGATAAACATACTGTCCGTGTCCATATTAGCCGCCTACGTGAGAAAGTTGAGTCCGATCCAAACAAACCAAAATATATATTTAATGTTTGGGGTATAGGTTACCGTTTTAAAGGAGAATAAAATGAGATCAATTCGTATTCGTACATTATCTATACTTAGTTTGCTTTTAATCTTGATGTTGCCATGGGTATTTTACGTAACGGCCCACTTATTAACAACAAAATCACTTAGTTTCGATACGAATGAAGCTGAGAAGGAAGATTTAAATAAAATGAGCCACCTCATTGAAACAAATACAGAAAAATGGTCTGACCCCCAATGGCAAGAAAATTTAAGAGGAAAGTTACAAGCAGAGGATATGGGTGTAAAAATTTTAACCGAATCAAATCAAGAGATTTTTCAATTTTTCTCTGAGAAGGTTCGCTCATTTACGCGAGTAGAACAGTTTTCAATTATGCAAGATGGTCGCATAGTTGGAAGAGTAATGATTTTTCAGCCAAATCCAAGAGGGGTTCAGATGATTGTAGCATTTACAGGATTATTGTTAGCTTTTTTTATCATCGGTTATGTTATGAGAAGGTTTATTCTCAACCCACTTGAGAAAATGAGCTTGGCAGTCCGACAAGTCGCAGAAGGAGATTTGGACGTCCAATTACCTGAGTCCCCGATCAAAGAAATTACGGAAGTATATGGCGGAATTCAAATAATGACAGAAGGTCTTCAGGAATCCATGCAAAAACAAGTGGAATTGGAGGAAGAACGCCGATTTATCATTGCTGCAGTCGCCCACGATTTACGGACACCATTATTCGCCTTACGAGGTTATTTGGATGGTTTAGAGGAAGGAATTGCTGACTCTCCAGATAAACAAGCAAGGTATCTGTCCGTTTGTAAGGAAAAGTCATCACAATTGGCCCGTCTTGTAGAGGATCTTTTTACATTTACAAAGACGGAATATTTGGAGATGGATCTCAAGAAAAACACGGTTAATCTTCCTATTTTATTAAAGAAATCGATTGACAGCCTTAATCCACTAGCAAAGCAAAACAACATCTCTATTATCGCAAACTATTTTGAAGATGATTGTATGATCATGGGCGATTCGTATTTATTAGAGCGTGCCATAAATAATTTATTGGATAATGCTGTCAGACATACACCACATGCTGGTAAAATTTACATACAATGCTATAAGGATGGTAACAGAGTGGTTTTTACTGTTCAAGATACGGGGAAAGGTTTTTCTTCAGAAGTGATTCATCGTGTTTTTGACCCACTATATCGTGGTGAAGCATCGCGAAACCGTTCAACCGGAGGGGCCGGGTTAGGGTTGACTATTTCAAGAAGGATCGTTAGACGACACGGGGGTGACCTTGTCGTAGATAACCACTCAGAAGGTGGTGCACTGATAAAAGGTTGGATACCAGCTCACTCTTCTAGTGCTTGATAACTTATAATAAACCTTAACAAGATAAGTTCCAGTTTAAGTTAAAGTGTTTATTGCATAATAGAAATGCCTAATATTGTAGCGTAAAAATGCCGAACTAAGATGCAAAAATAGAGACACTTGCCAGCATCCCATTATCATCCTATCGTTATGTTTGTCAACAACGTAGCGAGAGGAGAAAGAAAAGGATGTTGAAAATGTCTCAACAACAATATATCAGTTTTTTACGCGAAGTAGAAGGCTGTTCGGTAAATGAAATTGCTGGGCGTGTGGGGATTCATTGGCGAACCGCAAAAAATATGCCGATCAAACAGATTGAAATGCGTCTGTGACTAAGCGAAAAAGCAGAAGTCCCGTAATGGGGCCGTTTATGGAGATCGTCGATACGTGGTTGGAGGAAGACCGCTTGCTCCCACGAAAGCAACGTCATACAGGGGTGCGTATCTTCCATCGGTTACGGGACGAACATCAATTTACAGGCGGACAACGTACGGTGCTAGCCTATGTGCAGAAGCGAAAGAGTGAATTGGAACTAGAACGTGCTAAAACGTATGAACGACTGGAACATCCGCCAGGAGAGGCTCAAGTAGACTTTACTACGATTGAGGTAAGCCAAGGACACCGAATGCTCACGTACAAACTGCTGGTGATGTCGTTCCCACATAGCAATGCCGCTTTCGTCTATCCGACACCGGCGGAAAATCAGGAATGCTCTCTGGAAGCGATGAAACAGTGCTTTGAGCAGATGGCGGTGTTCCTCAGCGTATTTGGTTCGACAATCTGTCTGCTGCCGTCGTACATATTGAGAAGCAAGGTGAGCGGCAATTAACCGAAGGCTTTCAGCGATTTTGCGCCCACTACCGATTCGAAGCTGTATTCTGCAATCCGTATAGCGGTCATGAAAAGGGTCATGTGGAGAATAAATGCGGCTACTCTAAGCGGAACTGGGCCGTCCCCATTCCCATCTATGAAAGCCATGAACAGCTTGCCACGTATTTCGCAGAGCAGGCAATGCAAGATCGTGAACGCCAGCATGATACTCAAAACTGCCGAATCGCTGATCTATGGGAGGGTGACCGCCGTGCCAAGTTAGGGAAGCTCGTTCAGCAGGCAGGATTTCCGCATATTAAGACATTTGAGGGGTATGTCTATGACCATATCTCTTTTCCGAACAGCAGTAGTCTAGAGAAAATTCAGGGATTGGAATGGTTAGAACGCAAGGAGAATTTGCTCTTAATGGGTGCCGTAGGTACGGGCAAGACGCATATGGCAATAGCATTGGGTGTGGATGCTTGTCGCCGAGGTAAAGCGACGCAGTTCTACCGAGCCTCCGATTTGGTCGCCGTGCTTCAGGAGAAATTTGTGGCGGGCACGCTTAGCCGATTTCGAGATAAGTTGAGAAAGGTTGATTTGCTCATTCTCGATGAGGTTGGTTACGTCCCGTTCAGCCAAACCGGATCTGAACTATTATTTAACGTGATAGCGGATTGCTATGAGCAACAGAGTGTGATCGTTACATCTAACTTGGAGTTCGGTCAATGGACGTCGATATTCGGCGATACCAAACTTACGTCAGCACTCGTCGATCGTCTAGTGCACCATGCTCATATTCTCTCCTTCACAGGCGAGAGCTTCCGCTTCAAACAAGCAATGGAACGAATTCCTATGTAACTTCGATGCTGGCAAGTGGATTTGGTACTTTTGGCTGCAAATCTAAGCATTTTCTACTTGCAAAACACAGATCGTCATAATATTACCCCTAAAGATTTATATATGTTAGTATTATAGCATGTTGATCATAGTAGAAACATAGTTTTAATAATCGAAAAGACGTTCAAAATATAAGCGTCTAATTGGTTAATATGTAATTGTAACATACGAGTATTTAAATATTTTGGTTGATAGTTTTCTATTGTTGGCGTATGTTCTTTTGCTAACAGCCTGTTAACACTTTAGTGTATATTACAGGGGAGTAGAAGGGACATACGTTATCCCACCTTTACAGGCTGTTAGGTATCATCTCTAGAAGTTTCAAACCATTAGAGTAAATCGTACATAAAAAACTCCTAAATATCAGCTATATCCTCTTTGCTAATGAAAATAATTTTGAATACTGGAATTGGAATCATGTTTAAAAGAATTAACAAGTATTTTTGATTAGGTGCAAATTGCACTTTTATTGCACTTTTTATTTTTTTATATACAGTTTATTCGTTTTTATATATTCCCAAAATCCTTGATATTACAGCGTTTTCGCTAATAAGCTGTATGCTTAAAATAGAGTGGGAGTAATTTGCACAGGTTATAAACCCAGAATTGTAACATTAACTAGACTAAACTAATAAGAGGATATTATGTTCAATATATGAGCATATAGCCTCTTTTTTCATACATAAGGGAAGATATCCCACATCGGGATATCTTCAGTTCTAAGAATGAGTGTTACTATTATTTTTTAGGGGAGAAGTGCTATTAGAGTTCATGATGTAATTTTGGAAAATCATATTAAGAAGTATATATAACTCGACCAAGAAGGAGTTCCCGTACTAGCAGCCATGTGATACATAAAGAATTTAGTGGATTTTATGAAACAAGTTTTAGACCTACAGCAGCGCCTAATACCATGCCTATAAAAACAAGTCTTCTCCAATCTCTTGATTCACCATAGAATAACATTCCTATAATTGCTCCGCCAGAAGCACCAATTCCTGTCCAAATTGCGTAAGCTGTACCCATAGGAAGTGTTTCCATAGGATAAGCAAGAAAAATAAAGCTCGCACCAAATCCAAGAATTAAAAGAACTAATGATTGCCAGTTACGGTCCCTGTGCAATTTATTGATCATAGCAACGCCAAACATTTCACACAAACCTGCTAAGAGTAAAGATATCCATGCCATTAATTTTCCTCTCCTTCTTGTGCCTTATCCTTTGTGACTAATTTCAAGCCGATTACTCCTACTACTAAAACGAAAATTAAAAGTATCTTTTCCGTTTTAAATGGTTCACCAAAGAATAGAATTTCAGAAAAGACTGTCCCTGCTGTACCTAATCCAACAAAAACAGCATATACAGTTCCAACAGGAAGTTTTCTTCCTGCCATAATCATTAAATATAAGCTGATGATGATAGAAATAATGGTTCCGATCCAAGTCAAAAGTTCATCAGAATATTTTAAACCAATAACCCAAAGAACTTCAAAAACAGAAGCAATGAATACCTTTATCCAGTCTTTATCCATTTGAAAACGTCTCCCAATTCATTATTTTGTAAAAAAGCAAAAAACCTGAGAGAAAACTGTAAAAACAGTTTCTCCCAGGCTTTTATCCTTCCGTGACATAGCAAAGCTATGAGTTTTCTCTCGGACCAAACCAACAAGAACGTTGAGGAACCCTAGAAAACATTTAACTTATGCAATTACCTTGAATTATATAGAGTTTTAAGTTTTAGTCAATATAAAAGATGTAATGCCATTTAATTTATCTATTCTTTTTTAATCTAGGTCTTGATAAGTGACAGAGTCTGGTTTTTTTGGCCAATTGAAACTGAATACGAAGAACAGATATGATAATGAAAGATATGAAAATCAATGCAGTGTCGAATCTAGGAGTGTAATTGATTGAAACCTTCCTCCGAATATTACACTGATCGAAGTGGATAAATATGAGAATAGCATAACAAAATACGAACATAATCATTTTTATTGATTCTAATGTTCGTATTTTATATTGACAAAAAGCATGGAAGTAGGTACAATCAGAAATGTAATTCGTCATCATAATGTATTGTCTTATGAAGCTTTTGTATATGTTTGTGGATTGGCACAAACGTCTCTACCAGGCATCCGGAAATGCCTGACTACAAAAGTGGATGTCGATCCATGATTCTCCAGGCCTGTATAAAGGAACAGCGCTCCTTTATGTTTAACGGGATCATTGGGTGGCATTCGTATTCTTTTGTAGTCTAGGTAGCTTGCTAACCTAGACTATTTTTGATCTCAGCGGTGATAGGTGTACTACCGCAAGAAAAGGACAAGATGAAGAAAAAGGGAGCGAGAAAACGGTGAAAAAGTATTTTGAGTTTGAAAAGTTTAACACCAATTACCGCCAAGAATCTGTAGCTGGCTTGACCACCTTCTTGGCTATGGCTTACATCCTATTCGTGAACCCCAACTTCTTAAGCGCAACGGGGATGGATCGGGATTCTGTCTTCGTGGCCACGGCTCTAGCTGCTGCAGCGGGTACATTGGTAATGGGCTTATGGGCTAAGTACCCAGTTGCTCTAGCTCCTGGTATGGGCTTGAATGCCTTCTTTGCCTTTACGGTTGTTCTTGGAATGGGAATTCCTTGGCAACAAGCTTTAGCTGGTGTATTTGTTTCTGGATTTGTCTTCTTTATTTTAACCTTAACCAAGGTTCGTGAAACGATTATTAATGCCATTCCAGCAGGTTTAAAGTTAGCTGCTGCTGCAGGGATTGGACTTTTCATTGCTTTTATCGGTTTTCAAAACGCTGGTCTGATTGTTGACAATCCAGCTACATTGGTTGGAATCGGTCACTTAAACGTTGATAAAGCTGTTGACCAAGCCATTGGCATGGAGCTGGCTGCAAAGCAAGAGGCTGCTAACTTAGCTTTGGTAGCTGAAACTGGTGATGCTGCCGCAGTAGCTGATCCTGTTACACTTACAGAGGATGAGCTGGCTGCAGCTACAGATGCAGCTACAACGCGTGTTCATAATACCTGGCTCTCTATTTTTGGGTTAGTCATCTCCGCACTTTTAATGATTCGTAATGTTAAGGGTGGAATCTTCTATGGTATGATTGTCACCTCTGTTGTTGGGATGATCTTCGGTTTGATTCAAGCACCTACATCTGTATCGGACTTTGTTCAACCGATTCCAAGTATCGCTCCAACCTTTGGTGTGATCTTTGACCCGATGTTTAGTGCAGAATTCTGGTCATCTAGTACCATGTGGATGGTTATTTTCACCTTCTTATTTGTGGACTTCTTCGACACTGCTGGAACATTGATGGGGGTTGCAAGTCAAGCAGGCTTGTTAGTAGATAATAAGCTACCTCGTGCTGGTAAGGCATTAGCTGCTGACTCCATCGCTACCATGGTGGGTGCACTCTTTGGTACTTCCACTACCACTTCCTATGTAGAGTCTTCTGCAGGGGTTGCAGCAGGTGGACGGACAGGCTTTGCTTCTGTTGTTACAGCAGGACTTTTCTTACTTGCTCTTTTCTTCTCTCCAATGCTAAATATGATTACCGCTGCTGTTACAGCACCAGCCTTAATTCTTGTTGGTGTATTGATGGCAAGCAATCTAGGAAAAGTTGCTTGGAGTCAATTGGAGGAAGCTGTTCCTGCCTTCTTAACCATCATCCTCATGCCATTAACCTATAGTATTGCAACAGGTATCGCTTGCGGCTTTATCGTTTATCCATTAACCATGATCTTCCGTGGTAAAGCGAAAGAAGTCCATCCCATTATGTATGGCCTGTTTATCATCTTTATTCTCTACTTTACCTTCCTTGGTAACTAAGAGAGGCTATCGTACAAGTCAATTATTGAACCAAGTATAATATAAAAAAACAGGGGCTGCCCAAAAGTTCATTTTCAATGACCTTGAGGGCAGCCCCTGTTTTGTATTATTGGCTCAATTTATACAACATATATTGATTCAAACTAACACCTTCAAGTTCAGCTTCAATGGCTAACTTTCTATGAAGTGACTTTGGCATTCTTAAATTAATTTTTCCACTATAATCTTCTTTTGGTTCTAGGATTATCATTCCAGTATCAATCTTTGCCTCTAAATATCCCAGCTTTGCTTCCTCAATATTTTGAAGTAGTTCTTCGAGTGTATCTCCGTTGGATTGACATCCATCTAGTTCTAGGTAGGTTCCATAATAATATTCTCCAGATTCATCATTCATTCGTTTAATTAATAGCGTATAGGGTAAAGATAGATAGTAATTTAGGTCTTTATTTTCCATGTGTGTTAGGCAAGGGTGTCTTATTGGGTCGGTTCCTCATCTTATCGATGAGTTTTTCAACCCCTGCCATGCTTTCACTCCTTTCTCAAAAATAGTACCATATACAGTACTATAAATTCAATGTTATCGAAAAAAAATGTGCTCAGTGTATTCCGAAAAAAACAGGGGCTGCCCAAAAGTTCATTTTCAATGACCTTGAGGGTAGCCCCTGTTTTATATGAAAGTTTTGAATTTGAATTAATAGGCGCGAGCTAAGAACACAGTCTGTGTACTCTTTTTACCACAGCAGATGCAAGTGCCTTCGCCTTCACGTTGATGAGCAAAGGGAAGATTACGTGCGGTAGCGCTGGTTTTATCCTTGATCTCATCGAGACAAGCGATATCGCCACACCACCAACTCTGATAGAAACCACGTTCCTTCTCAATTACTTCAGATAGCTCTTGGAGGTCCTTCACTTCCCAAGTACGCTCTTTAACAAAGTTGCTGGCTCGGTCATAGAGATGCTGTTGAATTGTTTCTAAGAGCTCTTCACTATGCTGCGCTAGTTCAGCAATGGGGAAGGCTTCCTTCTCACCAGTATCCCGACGGGCAATCACCACTTGATTCTTCGCTAAATCTTTAGGCCCGAGCTCGATTCGAACAGGAACACCCTTCAGTTCATACTCATTGAACTTCCAGCCTGGTGTGAAGGCTTCACGATCATCGAGATGGACACGGATTCCGCGTTCTGCCAGTTGAGCACGGATTGCTTGAGCAGCAGCCAAGACCTCATCCTTCTGTTTTGCGAAAATCGGCACGATCACCACTTGAATAGGTGCGATCCGTGGCGGTAGGACAAGGCCACGGTTATCACTATGGGTCATAATCAGTCCACCGATCATCCGAGTGGAAGCACCCCAGGAGGTTTGATATACATAATGGAGCTGATTATCCTTATCGGTATATTGAATCTCGAAGGGCTCGGCAAAATGTTGTCCTAAGTGATGGGAGGTGGCAAATTGCAGAGCTTTTCCATCGCTCATCAAGGCTTCTAAGCTATACGTATGATCAGCGCCAGCAAACTTCTCATTCTCTGTCTTTTGACCAGGAACAACAGGAATTGCCAGAACATGCTCAGCAAATTCTTGGTAGACCCCTAACATGGTCATGGCCTCTTCTTCTGCTTCCTCATAGGTGGCATGAGCGGTATGACCCTCTTGCCAGAGGAACTCAGAGGTACGAAGGAAGGGACGGGTTGTCTTCTCCCACCGCATGACATTGGCCCATTGATTCAATTTCAGAGGTAGATCACGGTAGGATTGGATCCACTTACTCATCATGGCACAGATAATTGTTTCGGAGGTAGGGCGAATTACCAAAGGCTCTTCTAACTCTTCATTACCACCCTTGGTGACCCAAGCCACTTCAGGGGCGAAGCCTTCCACGTGATCCATTTCCCGCTCTAGATAGGATTTGGGAATGAGTAAGGGGAAGTAGGCATTTTGATGGCCTGTGGCTTTGATGCGATCGTCTAATTCTCGTTGCATCCGTTCCCAAATCGCGTAACCATAAGGCTTCATGATCATGGTACCCTTCACAGGACCATAATCCATTAAGTCTGCCTTCTTCACAATGTCCAGATACCATCTGGAATAATCCTCTTCCTTAGCTTGAATAATCTCTACATAAGATTGATCCGTCATCGTCAGTCCTCCTCAGATTTGGCATACAAAAAGAATTCATTAAAAAAAGCCCCTCTATCCTCATAAAGGACGGAAGGACTCCGTGGTACCACCTTTGTTAGCAACGGTTTAGTGTTTGAAATTCGTTCCAAACTTTCCGTCTGCTCACTCTTCCTATTAACGCTAGGCCACGTCTCTGCTCATCGCAGGTGCTCAGGGTTGGGATTGGGCAGGTGGGAAGGAAAAACTTTCAGCCAAGGTTTTTCTCTCTGAAGCGTCCCAAGTCTGCTTACTAGACCCATCATTGCTTTTCAACGATTCATTTTGTTCAACATTATAATACTTCAACCCAAAAAGTCAAGTCAGGACCGTTCTGATCGTGTGATTTAAAGCAATAGGAGAGGAACCTTATCTGTTTATAGGCCATTCACAATAGAATGGTTATTTCCCCCTGTTAACTTCACTCTTAGCTTATGTATAACGACGGTCTAAAGACTTTCATAACATTCTCACTTGGCAACTCCGTAATCATTACTGGCCTTTCTTATTATAAAAAATAACAACGGGTATTGAAAGCAAGGTGATCAGTACAGGCGGTTTGAATAAGTCAAAAAAATATTCCCTACCGGTTTTAAAATATTCGGTAACGAAATATCCACTCCGCGAGGTAATGTGATCAGATGTAAAGAGAAACGTTACAGATAAAGAAATGATAAATATTATCGTTATTTGTGATAATAATTTTCTGTTCATCGTATTACACCTTCAATCTACTTAATGTACTGTTAGAAAAATCAGATGTAGAAGTGATCGTTAATTAAAGTAATAAATAAATGAAAATACCTTATATTCCAATATTAACATATATAGTATTGTTTTTGCCAATATAAGCATGGTTTAAATGGAGTAGAAAACTTCAGTTAAACCATCCTGATTCGTTTTTGTTTCGAGACTCATTTAGCAAAACACGAACATTAAATTTTTCTATTATTTAAACGTTCGTATTTTCCTTGACAGTGCCTTTGTGCCTTGTTACACTTAAATTGCAACGAAATGAATAGGGCTCCTCGTGACAAATGAATTACGAGAGAGTGAATCTAGGGTTCCAAGCATGGACCGAGCGATTCAGGCATGCTGCTGGCAAGGCAGTCATGTTACACCGAAGGGATAAAAGCCCAGGCGGATAGGTTTCTCAAACTAAACCTATCTGCTGGGCTTTATTTATTGTTAGAAGAGTTCGTGATGAAAAGGAGGAATTGCAATGAGCACGGCCCTTGTTGGGGTGATTATGGGAAGTAAATCAGATTGGCCTACCATGCATGAAGCTTGTGTGATCCTAGAGGAGTTAGGGATCCCCTATGAGAAGAAAGTGGTTTCTGCCCATCGAACACCAGATTGGATGTTCCAGTATGCACAAGCTGCTGAAGAACGAGGAATCCAGGTAATCATCGCTGGTGCTGGTGGCGCTGCCCACCTACCAGGGATGGTAGCAGCCAATACGGTATTACCAGTCATTGGTGTCCCCATTAAAACCTCCACATTAAATGGCATCGATTCATTGCTTTCCATTGTTCAGATGCCAGCTGGGGTGCCTGTGGCTACTGTAGCCATCGGGGTGGCTGGGGCGAAGAATGGCGCATTATTAGCAGCACAGATCCTGGCGCTTCGCGATGGCGAGTTACAACAACGTCTCCATGCACGTCGAGAAAAAATGAAACAGGATGTGTTAGATAGCCATGACCATTTTGAAGAATAATCACGAGGCATATCTGCCTGGTTCAACCATTGGGATTTTAGGTGGCGGTCAGCTCGGTCGCATGATCGCCTTAGAAGGTCGCAAGATGGGGTATCGTTTTGTCACGCTGGATCCAACGGAGGATTCACCCTGCGGACAAGTGGCTGATGAGCAAATTATCGCACCCTATGATGATTTAGATGCGGCTAAGGAATTGGCAACCTGCAGTGATCTGGTCACCTATGAATTTGAAAATGTTTCTGCTCCAGTGACGGAGCTTTTAGCCAAGCTAACGGATGTACCACAAGGTGCCCAGCTCTTGGCCAATACACAGGATCGTTTACGGGAAAAAGCCATGTTACAACAGCACGGAATTCGTGTAGCTCCCTATGCTCCCGTCTCTACCTTAGAGGAGTTGCATCAAGCAGCAGCAATCATTGGTTATCCGCTGGTCTTAAAGACCACTACAGGAGGCTATGATGGCAAGGGGCAAGAGCTGGTGAAGGAAGTAACTGAACTAGAGTCGGCCTTCTCCGCTCTTTTTGATGGTGCAACGCCTTTAGTAGCCGAAGCATGGCTTCCACTGACCAAAGAATTATCTGTGATTGTTGCTCGTAATCGTCGAGGGGAGATCAGTACATTCCCAGTGGCAGAGAATGAGCATCGTCACCACATTCTTCATGCCTCCATCGTTCCTGCTCGTGTCCCACAGGAGGTGGCAACAGAGGCAGAAGATATAGCTCACCACTTGGCGGATGCCATTCAATTGGTTGGCCTTTTGGCCGTGGAATTCTTCTATGTGGAAGGCGAAGGGCTCTTCGTAAATGAATTGGCTCCTCGTCCCCATAATTCTGGCCATTATACGTATGATGCTGCCGTTACTTCCCAATTTGAACAGCATGTTCGTGCTATCTGCAATCTTCCCTTAGGAGAGGCGAGACTACTCACACCAGTGGTCATGGTGAATATTCTCGGTCAGCATGTGGAGGCGCTTTGGGAGTGCATTCCCACCTTACCTAACAATGTAAAAATCCATTGGTATGGTAAGGCTGAGGTGAAGGTGAATCGAAAAATGGGACATCTCACCTTTCTTGGACAAACTACAGATGAGCTCTTAACGCAAATTGATAATCTCCCCATATGGAAAGGAGAATAAACTTCAATGTTTCAACCTATCTCACCATTAGATGGACGTTATGCTGAACAGCTTGCTGCCGTAGGCGATACCTTCTCAGAATGGGCCTTGATGAAGCATCGGGTTCAGGTAGAGGTGGAATGGCTCATCTATCTCTCTCGTCATGAAGGGATCGAGCAAGTGCGCGCCCTTAGCCAAGACGAAGAGAGCTTTCTCCGCGCCTTGGTTACAGAGTTCGATGATGCCATGTATGAACGGATTAAAGAGATCGAAGAGACTACACGGCATGATATGAAAGCCGTGGAGTACTTTATCAAAGAACAGATGAAGGCCACCACACTCCTAGATATGAATGAATTTGTCCATTTTGCATGTACATCAGAGGATATCAATAATCTGGCCTATGCCCTCATGTTGAAGGAGGGGGTGGCACGAGTTTGGCTACCACAAGCGATCCGCTTAGAGACCGCCGTAGCACAATTGGCGGAGGAGTATAAGGATATCCCCATGCTAGCGCGCACCCATGGGCAGCCTGCAACACCGACTACACTAGGTAAGGAATTGGCCATCTTTGTTTATCGCTGGCAGCGCCAACGTCGTTATGTTGAAGCGCAGGAGTATCTCGGTAAGCTGAACGGCGCCACCGGGAACTATAATGCCCATGTGGTTGCCTATCCTGAAGTAGATTGGGAGCAGGCAGGTCAGCAATTTGTCGAGCACCTTGGTTTAACCTATAATCCACTTACGACACAGATTGAATCCCATGATTATGTGGCTGAGCTCTTTCATACCATGGCTCGCTATAATCAGATTTTGCTCGATTTCAATCGTGATATTTGGACCTATATCTCCATGAACTACCTGAAATTAAAGGTGGTTGCAGGGCAGGTAGGCTCCTCTACCATGCCTCATAAGGTGAATCCCATTAACTTTGAAAATTCCGAAGCCAATGTTGGCATTAGTAATGCTCTTCTCCTTCACCTGGCAGAAAAATTACCTGTCTCACGGATGCAGCGGGATTTAAGTGATTCCTCTGCGCTGCGCAATATGGGTGTGGCTATCGGCCATTCCTATCTCGCCATGCAGTCCGCCATTCGCGGTGTACAGGACTTATCAGCCAATGAGGAGCAATTATTACAAGACTTAGACCATAACTGGGAGGTGTTGGCTGAACCGATTCAAACCGTAATGCGCAAGCATGGCTTACCCAATCCTTATGAGCAATTGAAGGCATTAACAAGGGGACAGCGCGTGACACAAGAGATGCTGAAGCAATTTATTCGTGAACTTCCCTTACCAGTGGAAGAGATCCAGCGCCTATTACAATTAACACCAGCCAAGTATATCGGTGTGGCACCACAATTGGTACGTCATATTCAGAAATCAATGTTGAAATAAGACAACTGAGAAAAAGGAAGGGGTTATATCATGGGAACGTTTGAACCAACACCAGAGCAAATTGCAGCGCAACGTCTTTATGCAGAGATGGGCTTAAGTGATGAAGAGTATCAACGGATAACAGAACGTATTGGTCGCCAACCAAATTATACAGAGGTGGGCTTATACAGTGTGATGTGGTCTGAACATTGTAGCTATAAGCATTCGAAAAAGCAGTTGCGTAAGTTTCCTACCAAGGCTGCGCAAGTTCTTCAAGGACCTGGAGAAGGTGCTGGGATCGTCGATATTGGTGATCAACAAGCCGTTGTCTTCAAAATCGAAAGCCATAATCACCCATCCGCAGTAGAGCCTTATGAAGCATCAGCCACTGGTGTTGGTGGGATTCTCCGCGATGTCTTTTCCATGGGAGCACGTCCCATTGCATCCTTAAACTCATTACGTTTTGGCGAATTGGATACACCCCGGGTTAAAGAATTATTTAGCGAAGTAATTCGCGGGATCGCTGCATACGGGAATCATGTAGGTGTACCTACCGTCGGTGGAGAGGTTTACTTCGATGAATCCTATGAAGGGAACCCCTTGGTTAACGCCATGGTGGTAGGCTTACTCAACCATGATCAAATTAAGCGTGGCGTCCTTGAGGGTGTAGGGAACCCTGTTATCTACCTTGGGGCAACCACAGGTCGTGATGGGATTCACGGTGCCACCTTTGCTTCCGGTGAGCTAAGTGAGGAAGATGAGAAGCAATCCTCCTCTGTTGCTATCGGTGATGCCGAGATGGGAAGACGGGTAATGGAAGCCACCCTTGAATTAATTCAACGTGGCGTGGTTCTCGGTGTTCAAGATATGGGTGCAGCTGGCTTAACCTCTAGCAGTGCAGAGATGGCTGCGAAATCTGGCTTGGGTGTGGAATTAAACCTCGACCATGTACCACAACGGGAAGTCAATATGAGCCCCTACGAGATGATGCTTTCCGAGTCCCAAGAACGGATGTTACTCGTGGTTGCCAAGGAGAACTTGGTCACGGTTCAAGAAATCGCTGAAAAATGGGGCGTTCATGCACCAGTGATTGGTACCGTCATTCAAGAGCAACAATACCGTCTTTTCTACCAAGGTGAATTAGTCGCTGACTTACCCGTGGCAAGTCTCACCGACGAAGCACCTGTCTATGAACCTCCTGTAGAAGAACCTGCTTATCTAAAGGAATTACAACAAGAGGATCCAGCTCCTTTTGCGGAGCCTGAATCCTACGCTGAAGCCTTGCTTCAATTATTGCAACAGCCTAGTGTGGCTAGTAAAGAATGGGCTTATCAGCAGTTCGACTGTGAAGCTCAAGGCAATACAGTCGTAGCTCCGGGCTCAGATGCAGCCGTGGTACGCATCGGTGATAGTAAGAAGGCCATCGCCATCACCACCGATGGAAATGGTCGCTATGTATACCTTGATCCAGAGGTAGGAGGAAAGATTGTGATTGCTGAAGCAGCCCGTAATCTTGTGGCTTCAGGCGCTCAACCTCTCGGTGCAACGGATGGTCTCAATTATGGAAGCCCTGAAAAACCAGAGAACTACTGGCAATTTCAGCATTCCATCGATGGGATGGCGGAAGCATGTAATACCCTCGCAGTTCCGATTATCAGCGGGAATGTTTCACTCTATAATGAAGCCAATGGGAAAGCCATCTATCCTACACCAATCATTGGGATGGTGGGATTAATCCCTGATTTGGATCAAGTGGTGACACAGGGTTGGAAGACGGAGGGAGATTTGGTTTACCTCGTGGGAGCTACCCTACCAGAAGTGGGCGGTAGTGAGTATCAAAAACTACGCTTAGGACGGATTACAGGTCGTCCTCCCTATATCGATCTTCAAGTGGAGCAAGCTACACAGCAAGCCATTCTTACAGCTATTCGCAAGGGCTTGGTGCAATCTGCTCATGACCTCGCAGAGGGCGGTATCGCTGTTGCATTAGCAGAGGCTTGTATCAGTGGTGAACAAGGGGTAGAAGTGGCATTGGCAAGTGATCTACGCCCTGATCTCTTCCTCTTTAGTGAAAGTCAATCACGCTTCCTTCTCAGCATCAATCCTGCAGATCGTGAAGCGTTCGAGGGCTTGCTTGCAGAAGCGAAGTTGCCATTTGCTCAGATCGGACAAGTTCGTGGAGATGGTGCATTTATCCTGAAATATGGAGACCATGCTCTTATCGAGACGGATGTTGAGAAGCTAAGTGCTGCATGGAAAGGGGCTATCCCATGCTTGATGAATTAATGGGAGACTCATTGCACGAAGAGTGTGGTGTCTTCGGTGTCTATCATCACGAGCAGGCTACCAAGCTAACCTATTATGGGATCCATTCCTTACAGCATCGCGGCCAAGAGAGTGCAGGAATCGCCGTCAGCGATGGAAAGGATGTTCGCTATCATCGCGGGATGGGTCTGGTAACAGAAGCCTTCTCTGATCATCAATTAGATGATTTACCAGGAGAAACAGCGATTGGCCATGTTCGCTATACCACGGCAGGCGGGAGTCAGTTTCAGAATGCCCAGCCTTTAGTGTTTCGCTATCATCAGGGAACAATCTGCCTAGCCCATAACGGAAATATCACGAATGCCAATCAGTTGCGGCAACGCTTAGAAGGAGAAGGATCCATCTTTCAAACCACTAGCGATACGGAGGTGGTCGCTCACCTCATCGCCCGATCACAAGCTAAGAGCTTAGAGGATGCTGTGGAAGAGGCACTTCGTCAGGTGGAGGGGGCATTTGCCCTCCTCATCTTGACGAAGGAGAAGCTGATCGCTGCCTTGGACTCCCATGGATTACGGCCTCTTTCAATCGGACGTTTGAATGGCAGCTGGGTAGTGGCCTCTGAAACCTGCGCCTTTGAGGTGATTGGAGCCACCTATGAGCGCGAGGTTGAGCCAGGCGAGATGGTGATTTGGGATGGTAGCGGCATGCAATCTCGTCAATTTCATTCGGAGCCTGAGCGTCGTCTCTGTACATTTGAGTATATCTATTTTGCCCGTCCAGACAGTGATCTGAATCAGGCTAATGTTCATCTTGTCCGGAAACGCTTAGGTCAGCGGCTTTATGAAGAAGCACCGGTGGAAGCAGATGTGGTCACAGGGGTACCTGATTCCAGTATTTCTGCTGCCATCGGCTATGCAGAGCGCTCCGGAATTCCCTATGAATTGGGACTGATTAAGAATCGCTATGTAGGTCGAACCTTTATTCAGCCCAGTCAAGAATTGCGCGCTCGCGGTGTGCGGATGAAATTAAGCGCAGTTCGTCAGGTGGTGGAAGGAAAACGGGTGGTCATGATCGATGATTCCATCGTTCGCGGAACCACTAGCGGGCGGATCGTTCGGCTTTTACGGGAGGCAGGTGCCAAGGAAGTGCATGTACGAATTAGCTCGCCACCGGTAGCCTATCCTTGCTTTTATGGGATCGATACATCCACACGGGAGGAATTGATTGCTGCTCGTCTAAGCGTAGAAGAGATTCGGCAATTTATTGGAGCCGATTCCCTCACGTTCCTATCGGAAGAAGGAATGCTAGATGTGATTCGCAGTGTCTCACCAGCAGGAAACGGTGGTCATTGCTTAGCCTGTTTCAATGGAGATTATCCGACTGATTTGGGTGCTGCACCAAGGCATCCCTATGATGAGGTATAGAGGAGGAGAAGAATGAAAGACGCATATAAAGAGGCAGGTGTAGATATCACTGCTGGTAATGAAGCTGTGGAACGGATGAAGCAGCACGTGGAGAGAACTCGTCGTCCTGAGGTCCTTCAAGGCTTGGGTGGGTTCGGTGGTCTCTTCCAGCTCAATCTCGCAAAATATCGCCAACCTGTGTTGGTATCGGGTACGGATGGTGTGGGTACGAAATTAAAGGTCGCCTATGCCATGGATCGTGCCGATACGGTGGGTATTGACCTGGTGGCCATGTGTGTCAATGATGTTGTGGTACAGGGTGCTGAACCCCTCTTCTTCTTAGACTATATCGGGATCGGTAAGGTGGAGCCCACCCAGATCGAAGGGATCGTGAAAGGGATCGCAGATGGCTGTCAGCAAGCAGGCTGCTCCTTAATCGGTGGCGAGACCGCTGAGATGCCAGGCATTTATCAGGAAGGAGAGTATGACCTTGCTGGATTTGCAGTAGGAATCGTGGAGAAGGATCAGATGATCGATGGCTCCACCATTGAGGTGGGTGACCAAGTACTCGCACTACCCTCCACGGGGGTACACTCCAATGGCTTCTCCCTCGTTCGTTATCTCTTGGAGAAGCATGGGATCTCTTACCAAGAGTATGTACCAGAACTCTCCGGTGTGGTAGGTGATGTACTACTTACACCGACACGGATCTATGTACCAGAGGTATTGCAGCTGGTTGACAAGGTGAATGTAAAAGGTCTTGCTCACATTACCGGTGGTGGCATCATCGAGAATATTCCCCGTGTACTACCAGCAGGTGTCTCTGTTCGTTTGAATCGAAATGCATGGCCGATTCCACCGATTTTCACATGGCTTCAACAATTGGGAGAGCTATCTGACCATGAGATGTATCGGACCTTTAACATGGGTGTAGGCATGGTGATTATTGTAGCACCTGCGGATGTGGCACGTGTTCAAGAGATGGCGAAGGCGTGGAATGAGGAGGTCTACCACATCGGTGAAGTGATCCCTGGTCAAGGAGAGGTGGAACTGGGAGGGGCAGCGCAATGAGAGTTGCCATCTTTGCCTCGGGAAATGGTAGTAACTTCGCTCACCTCGTTGAACATTTTCGAGGGCACGCCAAGGTGGACATCGTTCTGCTCATCTGTGATCGGGCAGGCGCTTATGTCCTAGAACGAGCGGAGGCATTACAGATTCCTAGCATCTGCATTCGACCGAAGGAGTTTGCAAACAAGAGTGAATATGAGCTGGCAATCATTCAACAGCTCGAAGCGTATGCGGTAGACTGGATTGTTCTTGCAGGCTATATGAGACTCGTAGGTCCTACTCTCCTTCACCGCTATTCCCATCGCATCATTAATCTTCATCCCGCTTTATTACCAGCCTTTCCAGGCAAGGATGCCATTGAACAGGCCTATTCCTATGGGGTGAAAGTGACGGGAGTAACGGTCCACTATGTGGATGAGGGGATGGATACCGGTCCAATTATTCTCCAAGAGGCGGTTCCCATTGTAGAGGGAGAGAGTCTCGAAGCGTTGTCGGAGAAAATTCATGAGGTGGAACATCGTCTCCTACCTAAGGCTGTGGAGCTATTAGCTACCAGTGAGGTTCAATGCCAAGGGAGACGAGTTCATCTTAATTCAAGCAAAACAATAGAGGGGGAGAAATCATCAAGATGAAACGTGCATTGCTCAGTGTGTCGGATAAACGAGGACTGATTCCTTTTGCCCAAGGTCTGATCAACCAAGGATTCGAACTAATCTCTACAGGAGGAACCTATCGCCAACTGCATGAAGCAGGGATTGCTGTCAAAGAGGTGGCTGAGATTACTCAGTTTCCTGAGATGCTGGATGGGCGGGTTAAAACCCTCCACCCTCGAATCCACGCTGGGTTGTTAGCGATTCGTAATAATGAGGAGCATATGGCTGCTTTACAAGAACACCAGATCGAACCCATTGATCTGGTCGTAGTCAATCTCTATCCATTCAAGGCTACCATCGCCAAGCCAGGAGTGACTCTTGAAGAAGCCATTGAACAGATTGATATCGGTGGTCCTTCCATGTTACGAGCTGCTGCTAAGAACTATCAAGATGTGACGGTCATCTGTGATCCGAATGATTATGAGGAGCTCCTGCAAGCCCTTGAGGCAGGTGAGGTCTCCCTCGAATTGCGTCGGAAGTACGCTACGAAGGTATTCCGTCATACTGCTGCTTATGATGCCATTATCTCACAATATCTCAATCAACAGGTGGGTGAAGCCCTTCCTGATCAATTGACGTTGACTTGGGAGAAGGTGGAGGAGCTACGCTATGGGGAAAATCCTCATCAGCAAGCAGCATTCTATCGCTTGCCCTTCCCAGCGAACCGAACCTTGGCTGCTGCCAAGCAATTACATGGGAAAGCCCTCTCCTACAATAACCTACAGGATGCGAATGCTGCTTGGCGCATGGTTTCCCATGTTGAAAAGCCAGCGGTGGTTGCCGTTAAACATATGAATCCATGTGGATTTGCCATGGGTAAAAATCTATTGGAAGCCTATCTAGGTGCCTATGAGGCTGATCCGGTCTCCATCTTTGGTGGGATCATCGCCACTAATCAGGTGGTAGATGGGGAAACAGCAGCCAAGATGAAGGAGATCTTCCTTGAGATTATCTTGGCGCCTAGCTTTACGGAAGAAGCGTTGGAGATTCTCCAAACCAAGAAGAACTTACGTCTTCTAGAGATGGGCTCCGCCACAGAGGAAGGATTTACACCATTACAGGAATGGCAATTGACTGCAGTTCGCGGTGGAATCCTTGTTCAAGAATGGGATGAGGGTCGTGTCAATGTTCATGACGCACAGGTGGTTACGGAGCGGAAGCCTAGTGAAGAAGAGTACCAACAACTGCAGATTGGCTGGGAGATTGTGAAGCATGTGAAGTCTAATGCCATCGTCCTCGTTAAGGATGGACGTACTGTTGGGATCGGGGCAGGACAGATGAATCGCGTTGGCTCAGCGAAGATTGCCATTGAGCAGGCAGGTGAGCTAACCAAGGGTGCGATTTTGGCATCTGATGCCTTCTTCCCCATGCCTGATACATTAGAAGCAGCAGCTGCGGCAGGCATTACTGCTATCGTTCAACCAGGTGGTTCTATTCGTGACCAAGATTCCATTGATGCGGCCAACCAACATGGTATTGCCATGATCTTCACTGGTATGCGCCATTTCAAGCATTAAGAAGAGGTGGAGACATGACCGAGAAGAAGCTGAAAGTTTTAATTGTAGGTAGTGGTGGTCGCGAGCATACACTCGCTTGGGCCTGTAAGCAGAGCCCACTGGTTGAGGAACTCTTTGTAGCACCAGGCAATGCTGGGATCGGTGATCTGGCACAATGCATCCCATTGAAGGTGAATGATGTGGAGGGATTATGCCAATTTGCCAAGAAGCAAGCCATTGACCTGACCATCGTGGGGCCTGAGCTGCCATTGATGGCTGGAATCGTCAATCGTTTTCAAGCAGAAGGATTATTGGTATTCGGTCCACGGGAGGAAGCAGCCATTATCGAAGGTAGTAAGGCATTTGCAAAAGAGCTCATGCAGAAGTATCAGATTCCAACAGCACGCTATGCCACATTTACCAAGCTAGCTGATGCCCTCACCTATATTGAGGATCATCCCCTTCCCCTCGTGATTAAAGCAGATGGTCTAGCAGCTGGTAAGGGTGTTGTCATCTGCCAAACACGGGAAGAAGGCGCTGTTACCCTGCAAGAGATGCTGGAAGAGGAACGCTTCGGTAATGCAGGTAAGCAGGTGGTCATTGAAGAATTCCTTGATGGAGAGGAATTTAGTCTCATGTCCTTCGTCCATGGTGAGCAGGTTGTCCCCATGCCCCTTGCCCAAGATCATAAACGGATCTTCGATGGGGATGAGGGACCTAATACCGGAGGGATGGGAGCCTATTCTCCAGTTCCTCATATTCCGCAAGCTGTTTATGATCGTGCAGTGGAGCAGATTGTGAAGCCAGCAGCCCAAGCCCTTGTAACCGAAGGCCGTCCCTTCACTGGGGTACTATATGCAGGCTGTATCTGGACTGCAGATGGGCCGAAGGTGATTGAATTTAATGCCCGTTTTGGCGATCCAGAGACGCAAGTGATTCTACCACGTTTGGCTAGTGATTTTGTCCAGGTTGCTCTCGCCACAGCGAAGGGTGAGCTCTCGAGCATGGAGATTACTTGGAAGGAAGAGGCAGCCCTTTGTGTGGTTATTGCCTCCCAAGGTTATCCAGGCTCCTATCCTACAGGTGTTCCCATTCAGGGTCTATCCGAGGCAGCGGAGCAAGAGGATGTGCTGGTCTTCCATGCGGGAACAGCGCTGGACCCAGCCACTGGGGAGACACTGACCGCTGGTGGACGTGTCTTAGGTGTAACCGCATTGGGTTCAGGAATGAAGGCTGCCCAGGATCGAGCCTATGAAGGATTAAAACCGATCCAATTCAAGGGGATGCAGTATCGAAAGGATATTGGTTGGCGGGCCATTCGTTAGGAGCGGCTCAAGTAGATACAAGGATTGATCCATCGAGACCATTCATACCGATAAAGAAGCCACTTGCTACTGTGCAAGTGGCTTCTGTTGCTTGACCTACTCTTGGTGATGGACGGGGTCATCTGCTAGGAATGTTTCTTGGATCGCTTCATTGACCAGATTGGCCATTTCATCAACAGCCATCTCTTCATCCATCTGGTAGTCGGAAGATCGGATGGGGATTTTCCGCGCTTTGCATGGACCATCCATCTCTTTGGAACTGACCCCGAACAAGGCTAACATCGGACAAAAACGAGTAATTCCTTCTGCCACCTTCATCGCTGACATCATCGTCAGTGTAATGGGGAAGGAACGGTACGGGTGACGACTCATTCGGCTAATGCCAAAGGCGAGTCCAGTCAGACCAAAGCTAATGCGAAGAAACGCATCCAATGTACCTACGTTTTTTTTCATGCACATGTCCCCTTTATTCAAGAGGTAGTATGAACCTTGGACCAATCTATGTGAAAAGAGTAGGCAAGCATCCTTATTGTTTGTCAGGTTTGCTATTTTATGTATCGGATGGTACTTTCCCTTTTATAGCTATTTTCGATATAATCAGGAAAAGAATATCGATGAAGAGGTGATACTGTGCTCATCCAACCATGGAAGCAGGAGGAACGACGAAAAGGAGTCGAGGTAGCACTACGTAAACAGCCAGCGACCACATGGATTCAAAATGCCACCGTACTAGATGTCTACACCGGTGAATGGCGGCGTGCCCATATTGTTCTGTACAACGAACGGATCGCGTATGTGGGAGAGCGTGAGCCTCTGTGTGATGAACGAACCCATGTGATTCCCGCTGAGGAGTATTTTATTGTGCCAGGCTATATTGAACCCCATGCCCATCCTTTTCAATTGTATAATCCGTTGACGCTGGGCAATTATCTTTTACGCCATGGGACAACCATGCTTGTTAGTGATACACTTCCCATTCTGATGCATCGTGGTGAAGAGAAGCTCATTACCTTCATGGAGGAGATGAACCAACATCCCATTCATTTCTATTGGTGGGTACGCTTTGACCCGCAGTCTGTGGATCGGGGGATGCAGCACCGCTTTCATCATGCAGCCATCTCCCGTCTCCTTCGGCATCCTGCCATCCTCCAAGTGGGCGAGCTGACCGCTTGGCCTCAGCTACTCTTTCAAGGTGAGCCCAATCTCAAGGAATGGATGGAGATGGCCCGTCAGGAGGGGAAGCAGATCGATGCCCATATCCCTGGTGCTTCAGCTGCAACAATTCAAGCATTGGCAACCACCGGTGTGACGGCCTGCCATGAAGCGATTAGCGCTGAGGAAGTATTAGCCCGTTTGCAGGCAGGAATGTATGCAGAACTACGACACTCTTCCATTCGTCCTGATCTCCCCATCATGCTTCCACCACTCTTAGAACGGGGCGTTTTACCGAATAGTCGAACCATGTTGACCACCGATGGCTCCACACCTCCTGCATTACGCCATGGTTTCACAGATCACTTGATCCATGTTGCCATTGAAGCAGGTGTCCCCATCGTGGAGGCATACCGGATGGCAACGCTCTATCCAGCCACCTTTCATCACATGGACGGAGAGGTAGGTGGGGTCGCTCCTGGGCGGATGGCTGATCTATTATTCCTTCGTGCTCCTGATCAACCTACACCGATTCAGGTGATGATAGCAGGTAAGATTATTACGGAGAACATGGTTGAGGAGCTAGCGAGGGAGCAGTTCAGTTTTGCGTGGGAGCAATATATGCCACCATCGCAGATCGCCACGGAACATCAAGGGATCCCCCACCAATGGTTCCAGCTTCCTACTTCCAATACAGGCACATATCCTGTGCTCGAGATGCGCAATGCTGTAATCACGAAGCTAGTGGAGGTGGAGCTTCCTTCGCAGGATGGTCTACTCTCCTTAGAAGAAGGCTCTGGCTATTTACTCATCGCCGTTTTGCATAAAGGGATGCAATGGCTCACCAAATGTGTACTAAAAGGTTTTGCCACTCACTTGGAAGCGTTGGCAACCACTAATAATTCCATCAATGAGATTGTGGTGATCGGCTCTTCACCAGCTGCCATGGCCCGTGCTGTAGAGGAACTACGAAGCATGGAGGGTGGTATCGTAATCATCGAGAGCGGCGAGGTGCTTTATCGTCTACCGCTACCGTTAGCAGGAATGGTTTCCGATCTTGATCTCGATCAACTCATTCCCCAGACGGAAGAGTTCGTTCGGTTATTACAGGAACGGGGCTATACTCATGCAGACCCTATCTATTCCCTGTTCTTTTTTACCTCCACCCATCTGCCATTAGTACGCCTAACACCGCAAGGCTTATACCATGTCAAAGAAGGACGAGTCCTCTATCCCGCTGAACAGTTGGAGCAGGATGTTCGAAGCTGATTGGAGAATAAATATAAGGATAACCAAACTCAGCAGGAATAAAGGGGATTGAATCATGAATCGATTGAAGAGTACATTGCTCATCCTTCTCTCTATCCTTATGGTTTTTTCACTAGTTATTAGTGGTTGTGGTAAAAAAGATGAGAAGGTAGAAGAGACACCGAATGAAGATGAGAATAGTGTTGTGGTTGAATTACCAGAACCAGAGTTTGCATACACGGCACCATTAACAGGGATTGGAACCAATAATCCTTTACCAGAGCGGCTTGTGGCTGTTATGATTGAAAATAGTGCAGCTGCTCGTCCTCAATCGGGGCTTCAAGAGGCAGATGTGGTATATGAAATCCTAGCAGAGGGGATGATTACCCGCTTTATCGCCATCTTCCATAGCCAGTCACCGGATACCTTTGGACCAGTTCGGAGTATTCGTCCTTATTTTATTGAACTAGCCAATGGCCTTGATGCTATCATCGTCCATGCAGGGAGCAGTATTCATGCCCATTTTATTCTGACCAAAGGGGATCAACCCTATCTTGATGAGACGACCAATGCAGGCGCTTATTTTACCAGGGTGGATTTTCGCCAACGTCCCCACAATGTCTACACCAATCTTGAACGGATCTGGCAAGGGGCTAAGGATAAGAAGTACCGTCTTGAAGGTGAATTTCCCAAGCTACAATTTTTAGCAGAGGGTGAGGAAGTAGCCGGAACGTCAGCCAATCAAGTAACCATTACCTATTCCAGCAGTAATTATGTGGTAGGTTACCAATATGATGCTACAAGCGAAAGCTATCGCCGTTTAGTTAATGGGGAAGCCCATGTTGATAAGGAGACGAATCAACCATTAACGACAAAAAACCTCTTGGTTATTGAAGCGCCACATCAGATGATCGCCAATGATGAGGCAGGACGACGAGAGGTTGAACTGGATGGTCCTGGACAAGGCTATCTGTTCCAACAGGGCAAGATGCAAGCGATTACCTGGGAACGTACTGATAAAAAAATGATCCGCGCCTTCATCAATGGTGAAGAGGTCAAATATGTACCAGGGAATACATGGGTTCTTGTAATTCCAACGGTGCCAGGCTTAGCAAAAAGTGTGGTAGTTGAGTGAGAGGAGGTTATGAAATGTCCTTAAAAAAGTTGCAGGGACGCGAGGTGGATCAGCTATTTCAGGCCATCCTCCAATTAGAGTCCGTGGAAGAGTGCTATGCATTTTTTGATGATCTATGTACGGTCAATGAGATTATCTCGTTAGCCCAACGTTTAGAAGTGGCAAGAATGCTCCGAATTGGCTTAACGTATAATCAGATCGAAGCGGAGACAGGGGCCAGCACTGCCACCATTTCTAGGGTAAAGCGTTGTCTCAACTATGGAGATGATGGGTATAATCTTATCCTCCAGAGAATGGAGACCGATGGGCTCTTACGCCATGAAGATCCAGAGAAAGAAGAAAAATAATTGATTTTTCCTCAGGGTGTCAAGCTAATTGGACTCCCTGTTTTTTTTCTGCTTTTTGCAGGATTCAACACCTGCATCTTCTGCCGTTTTTCGCTATAATGGTGAACAGGAGTAAATGAGAGGACTGAGCATGGATGAAGAATTCTACCCCCCTATACGCCTCCTGGCGGCACGCTTTTAAGCTCGATCCCAATAAGGAACTCTCTGATGAAGCATTGGAAGCCATCTGTGAATCAGGAAGCGATGGGATTCTCATTGGCGGTACCGATGGGATCACCTACGAAAACGTAACAGAATTGCTAGGGCGGGTACGTAGCTATGCGATTCCTTGTATCCAAGAGGTTTCCCGCTTGGATGCTGTGGTTCCTGGGTTCGATCATTATTTCATTCCACTGGTGGTCAATGCTGGTAGAGCAGAATGGCTGTTACAGCCACATATGGAGGCGATTAAGCAATATGGACGTTTGATCCCTTGGCATGAGCTGACGGTGGAAGGCTATGTGGTTCTTAATCCGGATTCCAAGGTCGGTCGTTTAACTGCCAGTGTTCAGCCCAATAGTATCGATGACTTATTCGTATATACTACGTTGACTGATCGCCTACTGCAGCTACCGATTCTCTATCTCGAGTATAGCGGAATCTATGGTGACCCGAGCTGGATAGAGCAGGTGCAACGTCGAACAACCCATTCCCACCTCTTCTATGGAGGAGGAATTGGGAATCAAGAGCAAGCACAGGTGATGAGTGAACGAGCGGATACCATCGTCGTTGGCAATTTGATCTATGAGGATTGGCGACGAGCGTTGGAAACCGTACCTCAACAACCATCATCAATTTGATCTGAAGAGGAAAGGTGTGGCATTGTGGAAGTACATATGGAGCAATCAAGTATTCTTACTGGACTTAATCCTGAACAACGACGAGCAGTACTCACCACGGAAGGCCCTGTCTTAATCTTAGCAGGTGCAGGGAGTGGCAAGACGCGTGTGGTAACGCAGCGCATCGCGTATTTATTGGCGGAGAAGCGGGTGGCTCCCTGGAGCATCCTAGCCATTACCTTTACAAATAAGGCAGCCCGTGAGATGAAGGAACGGGTATCTCAATTGGTGGGAGCAGATGCAGAGGATATTTGGATCTCCACCTTCCACAGTATGTGTGTCCGGATTTTACGTCGAGATATTGAGCGGATCGGCTATTCCTCTCGTTTCACCATCCTTGATAGCACAGACCAGCTCAGTCAGGTGAAGGATATCCTGAAGGTACTTAACATCGATCCCAAGCGCTTCGATCCTCGAGCCATTCTGGCCACCATTAGTCAAGCGAAGAACGCATTACAATCACCAGAGGAGTATGCCAACCTTGTAGGCGATCCATTTATGAAGGTGGTTAGCGATGTCTATACGGAGTATCAACGGCGCTTGAAAACCAACCAATCCTTGGACTTCGATGATCTATTAATGGTCACTGTTCAACTCTTTAAGAAGGTACCAGAAGTACTAGAATATTACCAAAAGAAGTTCCGCTATATTCATGTGGATGAATACCAGGATACGAATGCGGTGCAATATCAGCTAGTGCATCTATTGGCAGCAAGCCACCAGAATATCTGTGTGGTTGGCGATACAGACCAATCCATCTACAGCTGGCGCGGCGCCGATATCACCAACATTCTACGCTTTGAAGAGGATTATCCTGATGCACAGGTGATTTTGCTGGAGCAGAATTATCGCTCCACCAAGCGCATCCTTCAGGCAGCCAATGAGGTGATCCGCAATAATACCGAGCGGAAAGAGAAAAACCTATGGACAGAGAATGAGGATGGCCCTCTGATTCAGCTCTATGAGGCAGAGACGGAGCATGATGAGGCATACTACATCGTAGAGCAGCTGGAGAAGAAGCTGCAGGAAGGTGCCTCCTATCAAGACTTTGCCATTCTCTATCGAACCAATGCCCAATCACGGATCATTGAGGAAGTGCTCATTAAGAGTAGCCATCCTTATCAGCTCGTGGGCGGCACGCGCTTCTATGAGCGGAAAGAGATTCGTGATGTGATGGCTTATCTGAAGCTGGTGGCGAATCCCCATGATGATGCCAGCTTTAAACGGATTGTGAATGTTCCCAAACGAGGTATTGGTGCCACCTCGTTGGATAAGCTGAGTCAATATGCTTTTGAACAAGGAATCTCCCTCTATACAGCAGCTTCCTCGGCAGAAGAGGCTGGTGTGAGCGGGAAAGCAGCTGGACAACTGGGCGCCTTTGCTGAAATGATTCGAGAATTGAGCGGACAGGTGGATTATCAATCGGTACATGAACTGACAGAGCAAGTGCTAGAACGCTCTCGCTACATTGAGGAGCTACAACAGGAGAAGACCATTGAAGCACAGACGCGGATCGAAAATATTCAAGAGTTTCTCTCGGTTACCCTTGATTTTGAAAAGAAGAGTGAGGACCATTCCTTAATCAGCTTCCTCTCTGACGTTGCACTGGTGGCCGATGTGGATCAATGGGATGAAGGACAAAAGCGGATTACCCTCATGACCTTGCATAGTGCCAAGGGCTTGGAGTTTCCCTATGTCTTCTTAGTGGGTATGGAGGAAGGATTATTTCCTCATAATCGAGCGCTCAGCGATGAGCATGAGATGGAGGAGGAGCGTCGTCTTGCTTATGTGGGGATCACCCGTGCAGAGAAGGGGCTGTATCTCACCTATGCACGTAGCCGTACCATTTATGGACGGATCCAGTCCATGCCAGCATCCCGCTTTATCGATGAGATTCCTGAGGAGCTACTAGAACGGGATGGCAAGAAGCAACAGCAAGCGATGTTCAGGTCTTCCACATCATTACGTTCGCAGCGGATCCATCCGGGAGCTGATCTCACCTTATCATGGAAGGTGGGAGAGAAGGTACAGCATGGGAAATGGGGTATTGGTACCATCGTTGGTTGTAAGGGTGAAGGGGATAATTTAGAATTGGATATCGCTTTCCCTGGGATGGGAATTAAGAAACTATTAGCCAAATTCGCCCCCATTGAGAAAGCATAAAGGGAAATGCCCTTGGAGGTGAGGATCGTGGATAATCGTGTACGTGAGGAAAAGCTGGCGCGGATGAAGTTCTTAATCCCGCTTTTGAACCGGTATAACTATGAATACTACACGTTGGATGCACCATCGGTCAGTGATGCGGAGTATGATCAATACTATGATGAACTAGTAGCCCTTGAAAAGGAGCTCGATCTAATTCTTCCAGATTCACCGACGCACCGAGTAGGCGGGGCGATTCTTGAGGCATTTTCCACCCATCGCCATCTTGGTAAGCTTTGGAGTTTGGATAAGGCGCAAAGCTTTGAAGAATTGGATGAATGGGTAGAGCGAATCGAACGCTTACGGCTAGAATATAACGAGCGTGGCAGTGAACCCCTTCCTCCCCTTGAGTTTACCTTGGAGCAGAAGTTCGATGGTCTAACCATTAACCTTACCTATGAAAATGGACAGCTCATTCAAGCAGCCACGCGTGGCTTAGGTGGTGAGGTAGGTGAGGTGATCCTTGCTCAGGTAAAGACCATTCAAACTGTACCTCTGACCATCCCTTTCCAGGGGAGGATGGAAGTCCAAGGGGAAGCGATTATGAAGCTGTCCCAATTGGCTGCTTATAATCAGATCCATGCAGAACCATTGAAGAATGCACGGAATGCTGCAGCAGGGGCCCTCCGCAATCTTGATCCAAAGGTGACAGCCGAGCGGAAGCTGGATGCCTTCATGTATCAAGTTGGGTATATTGAAGGCTTACAGTTTAATACCCATGAGGAGATGCTTCAATTCTTACGGGATCAGCATTTCTACGTCAATCCCTTTTTCCATCGCGTCGATCGGTTTGCAGAGATTAAGCAGGAGATCGAGAATTTCCGCACAGAACGGCAAAAACTAGACTATCTCACCGATGGGATGGTTATCAAGGTGAATGATATGCGAACTCGCCAGGTGCTGGGATACACGGCGAAGTTCCCCCGTTGGGCCATCGCTTTCAAATATAAAGCAGAGGTACAGGAAACAACCCTGCGTGATGTAACATGGCAGGTGGGGCGTACCGGTAAATTAACACCGGTAGCTGAATTGGAGCCGGTAGACTTTGAAGGTGTGACGGTAAAACGGGCCACGCTCAATAATTGGGATGATATTCTTCGGAAAAATCTCCAGTTTGCTATTGGGACGCTGGTACAAGTACGTCGTAGTAATGATGTGATTCCAGAGATTCTCGGCGCCGTGGATGATGCTCCGGCAGGTGAGGAGATCAAATTCCCTCCCTCCTGTCCTGAATGCGGCGGTGAAATTGAACAGCAAGGTGTTCATTACTTCTGTGTGAATGGTCTCGGTTGTCCGCCACAAATTGTGGGACGGATGACCCACTTTGCCAGTAAAGGTGCCTTGGATATTGAAGGCTTTAGTGAGAAGACGGCCCAGCAGTTATTCAACGAGCGGAATGTGAAGAGTGTAGCGCAGCTGTTCCAACTAACCAAAGATGATCTCATTACATTGGAACGATTTGGTGAGAAGAAGGCACAAAAATTATTAGATGCCATTGAGAAAAGCAAAGACTGTACTCTGGCTGATTTTCTCTTTGGCCTTGGGATCGCTAATGTAGGGAAGGAGACAGCCAAGGCACTGGCTCAACATTTTGGCATGCTTGAGCAGGTGATGGCTGCCACCTATGAGGAACTTCAGCAGATTGAAGATGTCGGGGGCATTGTGGCCCAGTCCGTCATCGACTTCTTCCACGATCAGCATGTACAAGAGATCATCCAACAGATGCTAGATGCAGGTGTTCGTCCTCAACCGGTTACCCCGATGATGGATTCAGCCAGTATCGATTCTCCATTTGCAGGCAAGACAGTCGTGCTAACAGGTACCTTGCAGGAGCTGACGCGGGAAGAGGCAACGGAAGCTTTAGAGGCAATGGGGGCGAAAATAACGGGCAGTGTTAGTAAGAAGACGGACTATGTCATCGCTGGTGAAAAGGCAGGAAGCAAGCTCACGAAGGCTCAGAGTCTTGGTGTACCTGTCCTGGATGAAGCTACCTTTATTCAGATGCTGAAGGCTAGTCAACAGGCCTAACAGGAGGAGAGAATTCAATGAATCAAATCAACCTCAATCGCTTACGCCGTCTTCTTCTTCTATTCTGTAGTGTACTTCTTGGTACCTCTATGATAACCGGATGTACTACACCAGAGGATACCTCCCAAGAGGATCAAGTGCTGGATCTGAGTGTGACCACTTCCTTAGAAGCGGGAGAACAATATTTTAATAGCTTGCTTCCCTATCATACGAACGAGACGAGAGGCTTGCTCGCTTCGAGAATTGGACGTGTGGATGGGAACCATCTTGAGCTAGGGATGCTAGATATTGCCCAGCAGACCTTTGATCGGGAGAAGGTCTATTTTCAAGAGGGGAATATGTTGAAGCGTGAGCAGGTCGTTCGCTGGTTGGAGCGCAATTCTGCAGAGAATCCGGAGGGCCTTAATCCTGCGAAGAATCCCAAGGTGGAAAAACAGGAGCCTCTATTTCTTCTTCACCTGCTCGAGCATGATTATGTGCAACGTGATGGAACGCTGGCTGGGATGGTGATCGGCCTTTCTATTGCGCCACCTGCCAAGGTGAAGGATGCCCAAGAGCGGGCACACCTTCTACAGCAGCAATTGGAGAAGGGGAAGGGCATCGCCCAGGAAGTGACACTACGTATTCGTAATCAAGGGATCGACGTGCCCATCATCATTGCCCTCTATTATACACAGCCAGCCCAATCCTTCCTGCCAGGGAATTTCGTGGCAGTGGGTAAGGTGAAGGCGAAGGAGGAAAAAATCAGTGAGTGGGAGGACCTTGGTGAAGAGTACTTGATCTTCCCAAGCGGTGAGCTTGCTACAAAGTATGAGGATCTTCAGGATCAATTTAATACAATCTCCGATAATGCTCAGGACTTTTTTCCTAATTATGTAAGTTTAGTGGGAACAGGTCGCTTTGTGAATAAGCAACTGGTGGAACTGACCGTGGAGGCCAATGCTTCCTTTGAGTCGAAGACCGAGGTAATTCAGCTGACGCAGTATCTTGGTGAGCAATTGAAGGATACCCTTCCTAAGTCGGTCCATATCAATCTTTATGTTTCCTCTGTCAATAAACCGCAAGCCCTCTATGTACGCCCTATTGAAGGAAAAGATTATATGCATATCTATCGAAATTAGTCGGATAACCGTGGTTGCTGAAGCCACGGTTTTTTCATTGAGTAAAAAGGGAATCTAGAGTAAAATAGATAAAAAAAGGAAGGGGGCGGTTGTACGATGGTTGTACCATTTCGTAATGAGCCATTTACCGATTTTAGCAAGGAGAATGAGGTGAAGGGCTATGAAGCAGCACTTCAACAGGTGGAGCAGGAGCTGGGTCAGGAGTATCCCTTGATCATTGGAGGGGAAGCCATTTACGGGAAAGCGTGGATTACCTCCTATAACCCATCACAAAAGGATCAAGTAGTTGGTCGTGTTACCAAGGCAGATCTTGAACATGCAGAGCAAGCGATTCAGGGAGCTTCACAGGCTTTTAAGCAATGGAGGAGGGTTCCTGCGGAGCATCGTGCCCGTTACCTCTTGAAAGCAGCTACCCTTTTACGTCAGCGTAAGCATTATTTCTCAGCATGGTTAACCTATGAAGCAGGCAAGAGCTGGGCAGAGGCAGATGCTGATACAGCGGAAGCCATCGATTTTCTTGAATACTATGGCCAGGAGATGATTCGCATCAATCGGCCTGTAGAACTGGTACATTTCCCAGGTGAGGATAACCAGCAGAACTATATTCCCTTGGGTGTAGGGGTGATCATCCCACCTTGGAATTTTCCCTTAGCAATTATGGTGGGGATCACAGTATCTGCTATCGTTACAGGGAATACGGTGGTCTTGAAGCCAGCTAGTGCGACACCAGTGATCGCAGCGAAGTTCGTGGAGCTGATGAAGGAAGTAGGACTGCCTGATGGGGTATTAAACTTCCTACCTGGCAGTGGTAGTGAGGTTGGTGACTTCCTTGTGGATCACCCCCTGACGCGATTCGTCTCCTTCACGGGTTCACGGGATGTAGGCGTGCGTATCTATGAGCGGATCGCTAAGGTACAGCCCAATCAAATCTGGTTAAAACGTTATATTGCAGAGATGGGTGGAAAAGACTTCATCATTGTGGATCATGATGCGGATCTAGATGGGGCAGCCCGCAATATCGTCACCAGCGCCTTTGGTTTCTCTGGACAGAAGTGCTCTGCTTGCTCGCGGGCCATCGTCCATGAGGATGTGTATGAGGAGGTATTAGCCAAGGTCACTCAAATCACCGAGCAGCTGCAGGTCGGCGATGTTCGCCAGCAAGAAACGTATATGGGACCAGTCATTGATCAGTCGGCAATGAATAAAATCTTAGGGTATATTGCTATCGGCAAAGCGGAAGCCAAGCTGGTCACAGGAGGAAATGCTTTGGAATTGAATGGTTTCTTCATCCAGCCCACCATCTTCCGTGATGCTGCTCCAGCCAGTCGGATCATGCAGGAGGAGATTTTTGGTCCTGTGGTTGCTTTCACTCCCTTCTCTGATTTAGATGAAGCCTTTGCCATTGCCAATGGCACAGAATATGGGTTAACAGGTTCATTGTTTACGCGGAATCGTGAATCCATTGAACGGGCACGGGAAGAGCTTCATGTGGGCAATCTCTATTTCAATCGGAAGTGTACAGGTGCTCTCGTCGGTGTTCATCCCTTCGGTGGCTTTAATATGTCGGGTACCGATTCTAAAGCAGGTGGTCCTGATTATCTTTACCAATTCTTACAAGCTAAACTCACTTCTGAAGCATTCTAGATGATATACTATGGGTAAAAGGAAGAAACCTCTCGTATCGCCAATGATACGGGAGGTTGAAAGTTAGAGGGGGGAATCAACATGCAGTGTCCACAATGTGGTCATGAGGAACAAGGCCAGTATCGCTTTTGTACACAGTGTGGAGCCACTTTACATGAAGAGCATGAAGATCATGCAGCTCATGAAATTCATGAGGAAATAGATGATCATGTAGATCGTGCAACGCATGTAGAGATGGAGGAGCCTTGTCCCGTTCAGCAAGAATTGAAGGAGGAGCGTCCTGCGATCAAAAGACCAACCTCACCCCTGATTGGCTTTGCGCTTGGTACATGGCTTGGGCCATGGTTATCAGCCATTATTGCATTCGTTTTACTACGACGCTGGACGATTCGGAAGCATTATTGGGTTCCAATTAGTCTGCTCTTGTTAAATGGATTATTCTTGAGCTTGATGTTTTGGACCAATCATGGCGGTTTGTGGTTGGTGACGGAAGAGAACCTCTTGTGGCAGGTTTTTCATCTGCTTTTCAATCCACTCACCCTATTATTTAATCTCTTTGCCAGCCTTATCTTATTAAGGCTATTGCAACCGTATTATCGAAAACGGGAAGCAGAATGGCAGCTTCAACATGCAGATCAGCAATTTGTATTAGATATGGATCGCCCCATATTAATTAAGGAAAAACTACTTCAACGGCCTGTGATGTGGGCATTATTTATCCTTTTTTTAAATTCACTCATTGTGGAGATTGCCTATCAGTTTGCTTGGCTTCCTAGTTGGTTGGATCAGGTCTACCATCTTCCTGATTATGCAGTGGGAGGTCTTCTCCTTCTCATCATGCTATGGTCGATTCGTCCTCGTCTCCAACAACGGATGTTCATAGACTGTGACAAGATGGATGAACTACGGGAATCAGGGATTGTCCCTGAAGATGAGCCATTATTGATGATTCATTTGGCTGATCGGGAGATGAAGCGGGGAATCCTCTGTACACCATCGGGATTTCGCTATTGGAATTTGACGAAGGATCCACCCTATCGACAGATCGCCTGGGAAGCGATTCGAGTGTTTGAGATCGCAAGTAAACCCTTCAGCTCCAAGGTTCAGCTTCACCTTCAACTCAAGGATGATCAGCAGATCATTTGGAATGTTCGTGGTTTCCGTCCTTTTTATACAGCTCATTTTATTGCAAACTGCATGGCATGGTATTATCAAACACCCCATCATGATGTAGCTTCTTCTGGTGCGAGTTCTTTGGAGACAGGTGAAGGAGAGATCGGTCTTGAAGCTGCCTCCACTCAGGAAGCACTCGTGTACGAATCCAAGACGACCCAGCCTGTACGTCCCCGTCTTCTCGCGGCTACCTTGATGCTGCTAGCTTTTCTGCTTATCGTTGTAGGAGGTGAAGCTGCTCTCTATTGGACCTTATCCACCAATGGTCAGCAAGCATTTGATGCTGGGAAGTATGAAGACGCTGCTCAATATTATCGTTGGGCGAGCCGAATCGATCCATTCCATGAAATGGAGGAGCTTGCCAAGAAAAGCGATTATGAATACTGGATGAAGCAGGGAGATGATGCTCTTCGCCAGCGGAAATATGATGATGCTATCACGCTGTTTGACAAGGCTCAGGAATTTTTAAATACTGCCGAGAGTCGTAGTAATCGAAAGGAAGCGGAGTATCGCAAATTCATTGCGCTAGGAGAAAAAGCTTCCCTCAAAGAGGATTATGGTGCAGCGATTAAGTTCTTACGTAAAGCTCAAGGCATTCGAAATACGGAAGAAGTACAGAAGAAGATGGTGCAAGTGGAGTACATGTACCATTATATGAAGGCACAGCAGCTCCTATATTACGATCCAGTGGCTGCCCTCGCAGAGCTACAATTGGCTGCGGAAGTCATCGAAAGCAGTGAAGTGAATGAACTGATGGATCAGGCAACAGAGTATATTATCAATGATTTTCTCTATGTAGCGGAAAATTTTCTCTACATGGGAGATGTGGAAGGTGCCATGGATGTTCTGAAGGATGCAGCGAAATTTGCACCAGAGGATGAACGGATCCAAGTGCTGATCGATGCGATCACCGAAGGAAAATCTGCTCAAGAATCCATGGATCAAAATCCCTTAGTGATCCTTCCTGACTGGGAATGGTACGCCGATGATGAAGGCTATGTTTATGCGGTAGGAACCATTGTAAACCGCAGTGATAATCTGATTGAACAGATCGTAATTTACATTGAATACTATGATGCCAATGGAGATGTGGTTCTCACCGACTGGGCTTATGCAGATGGCCCAGTCCAAGGGGGAGAGAAGACCACCTTCACCATCTATTCCAACTATCAAGAAGAGATGGAGGAAGCAAGAGTAGAAATCCAAGATTATACATGGGCTACTGAAGTTCAAAGTTTTCCCAACTAAGCCAAAAATCCTCCGTGAACGGAGGGTTTTTCTTTTCTAATCGAGGTCACAATAAGCGAGAAGAGAGAACATCAGAATTTATGAGAAGAGGGATTGCATGGCATTACTTCCCTATTTCTTCCCGCTGTTCAGTAGCTTCTTGCTAGTTTGGTTGTTCCTCCCCTTGATCAATCGATGGGCGGTGAGTAAGGGGCTTGTGGATGTACCATATGGCAGAAAGATTCATATCCGTCCCATCCCCTTAACGGGTGGTATCACCATCTATGGCTGCTTTCTTCTCCTGATCAGACTCTGGGTTCCTCCCGATTCACTGTTGTGGAGTCTGGTAATCGGGGGAGGGGGCCTAGTAGCCATTGGCGTCCTCGACGATTGGTATAAGAGTCAGCAACGAGAGCTTTCGCCATTACCTAAGCTTTTGGCACAATTGGGGGTAAGTCTTCTCGCTTTCCTATTGGGAATCCGTTTTCAGAGCATCAGTTATCCTTGGAATGACGAGGGGATGATCCAGTTCCCCTTGGGAATTTCCTTTATTTTAACGCTCCTCTGGATTACTGCTTTTATTAATATGTTTAATTTTATGGATGGAGCAGATGGATTGGCCAGCGGTGTCAGCCTCATCTCGTTACTTACTATGATGGTGATTGCTGTGGCACTGGATCAGCATGAGCTTGCTTTGATGGCAGTACTCTTTATTGGGGCCATTGCAGCCTTTTTGCGATATAATTTTCATCCTGCCCAAGCCTTTTTAGGTGACGCGGGATCGATGCTCTTGGGCTATGTGGTAGCGGTCACGTCACTAAGTGGCATGATGAAGGGACCTACTCTGTTTACATTGCTAGCCACCTTGCTGATTGTGGGCCTTCCATTGGTGGATATGGTTCAAGTGATGGTCCGACGCTGGCGAAGAGGCACTCCTCTGTATCGTGCCGATAAGAATCACCTACATCATCTCTTATTTCAAGCAGGCTTAAGTCATCGTCAGGTGGTGCTCGTCCTCTACCTTTGTGGTCTCTTCTTTTCCATTCTTTCCCTATATATGTTTTTTGCCTATTTAATTTGATAGCAATGAAACAAAAGCAGAACTCCTTCGTAATAAAGAGTGTATATGAATATAACGAAATTGCTCCGCAAGGAGAAGGAGGAATCACCTGTGATTATTACAACAACCCCAAACATTGAAGGACATCAAATTGAATCATACCACGGAATTGTAACAGGCGAAGCCATTATGGGAGCCAATGTGGTCCGCGATATTTTTGCCAGCATCACCGATATTATTGGTGGACGAAGTGGTGTTTATGAAGACAAGTTAGGAGAAGGTCGCCAGATCGCCATCAAGGAGATGCAGGAGAAAGCCATTCAAATGGGAGCCAATGCCATTGTGGGTGTGGATTTAGATTTTGAAACGGTAAGAGAGGGTATGATGATGGTCGTTGCCACAGGAACTGCGGTACGTATTCGCGATTAAGGATAAAGATGAAAAAGGCTCCCAAGGGAGCCTTTTTCACTTCACAGTAAGGATTATCCTTTTTAGTTGTAGACGGCTGCGCCAATAATCACCAAGAGGATAAACAACACGAGAATCAAAGCGAAATCATCGAAAACGTTGTTAATAAAGCTCATTCCAATTCCTCCTTTGCGTGAAGTTGTGATCATTGTATGTCCCTGAGGAATTAGTGGTGTTAGGCATGTATCTCGATCAGCTAAACTTTTGAAAAATAGGCAGATGCCAATCTTTATAGACAAGTTGCGATTTTCCTTTTCACTGTGCTATGATCATGCTATTGAATTGCAGTATACAGGAGGTGGAACGGATGACCGAAATAACCAAGGACGAGGTGCTCCATGTTGCAGCACTAGCCCGCTTACATTTAAGTGAGGAAGAGCAAGAAAAGTTCACAACACAGTTGAACAATATTCTTGACTATATGGACCAGATGAATGAGTTGGATACCACCAATGTTGCGCCAACCAGTCATGTGGTTCCGCTTGTCAATGTGATGCGTGAAGATGAAGTACGGCCTAGCTTGGATCGAGAAGATGCACTAAAGAATGCTGCAAAGAGTAAAGATGGGATGTTTCAAGTTCCCACCATTATTGAAGAGTAGGAAAGGGGGAGCCAGAATTCATGTTGGATCAATCATTACAATCCATACATACACAACTAAAGGAACGGAAGCTTTCGGTTCAAGAATTGACCGACAGCTCATTACAGCGGATTGCCCAAGTGGACGAAAAGATTGGGGCATTCCTCCATGTGGACGAAGCAGGCGCTCGCGCTACTGCTCAACAATGGGATGAAAAGGTGGCAAAAGGGGAAGACTTGGGAATGCTCTTTGGGCTACCCGTTGCCATTAAGGATAATATCGTAACCAAAGGCATTCCTACCACATGTGCGAGTCAATTTTTAAAGAACTATGATCCGATTTACGATGCGACTGTTATTCAAAAATTAAAGGATTCCCATGTGGTCACCATGGGGAAGGTGAACATGGATGAATTCGCCATGGGTTCCTCTACAGAGACCTCCAGCATGAAATTGACACGCAATCCTTGGAATCCAGAATATGTACCAGGTGGCTCTAGCGGTGGTTCTGCTGCCAGTGTGGCTGCTGGAGAAGTCTACTTCGCCCTCGGTTCAGATACAGGTGGCTCCATTCGTCAGCCAGCAGCCTACTGTGGTGTAGTTGGATTAAAACCTACCTATGGCCGTGTGAGCCGTTATGGCTTGGTCGCTTTTGCTTCCTCCTTTGACCAGATCGGACCCATCACGAAAAATGTTGAGGATGCAGCCTATGTCCTCCAAACCATTGCTGGTGAGGATGCTTACGATGCAACATCTGCCCAAGTGGAAGTTCATGATTATGTCTCTGCCTTAACAGGTGATGTGAAGGGCTTACGTATTGGTGTACCCAAGGAGTTTATGGGCGAAGGGATTGCACCGGAAGTGAAGGAAAAGGTCCTAGCTGCCCTTAAGGCTCTTGAAGGCTTAGGGGCTACTTGGGAAGAGGTGTCACTACCGCACACCAAATATGCAGTGGCAGCCTACTATATTCTCGCTTCCTCTGAAGCATCCTCCAACCTTGCTCGTTTCGATGGCATTCGTTACGGCGTTCAAGCTGATGCAGATAATCTGCTCGACCTCTATATCAATTCACGTAGCCAAGGTTTCGGTGAAGAGGTGAAGCGACGGATTATGTTAGGTACATACGCATTAAGCTCTGGCTACTATGATGCTTATTACCTCAAGGCACAAAAGGTGCGTACGTTAATTAAACAAGATTATGACCAACTCTGGGATCGCTATGATGTCCTGGTAGGACCTACAACACCAACACCAGCCTTCCGCTTCGGCGAGAAGATTGCTGATCCACTTACGATGTACGCCAATGATATCTGTACCATTCCCATGAACCTTGCAGGTATTCCTGCCATTAGCGTACCAGCTGGATTAGTCAATGGTTTACCTGTTGGCTTACAGATCATGGGTAAAGAATTTGATGAAGCAACCATTCTTCGTGTTGCTCATACATTTGAACAGGCCACCGATCATCATACCAACAGGCCAGGATTGTAAGGGGGAGTGAAAAATGAATTTTGAAACGATCATCGGTTTGGAAGTCCATGCCGAATTAGCTACAGAGTCGAAGATTTTCTGCGGTTGTTCCAATACCTTTGGTGCATCCCCCAATACGCAGACCTGCCCGATCTGTCTAGGACATCCTGGGGTGTTGCCTGTATTGAATAAAAAGGCGGTCAATTTTGCCATTAAAGCAGCGCTCGCGCTGAACTGTGAGATTGCTACCGACACGAAGTTTGACCGGAAAAACTATTTCTACCCGGACCTACCTAAGGCCTATCAAATCTCCCAGTATGACAAGCCCATTGGGGAAAACGGCTGGATTGAGATTGAGGTCCATGGGAAGAAGAAAAGAATTGGGATTACCCGTCTTCATCTAGAGGAAGATGCAGGAAAGCTAAACCACATGGATGGTACCAACTATTCCTTAGTGGACTTTAACCGTGGTGGCGTTCCCTTGATCGAGATCGTCTCAGAGCCAGATATGCGCTCACCTGAAGAGGCTTATGCATACCTTGAAAAATTAAAAGCCATTCTTTCCTTCTGTCAAGTGTCAGATGTGAAGATGGAGCAAGGCTCGCTACGTTGCGATGCCAACGTAAGTCTGCGTCCCTTTGGTGCTGAGAAATTCGGTACCAAAACGGAATTGAAAAACTTAAACTCCTTCCGCCATGTGGAGAAGGGGCTCCAATATGAGGTGGAACGCCAAACTGCTGCGCTGATGAAGGGTGAGGTGATTCGTCAAGAGACCCGCCGTTGGGATGAGACGAAGAACATGACCATCATGATGCGCTCCAAGGAAGCTGCCCATGATTACCGCTACTTCCCTGAGCCAGATTTGGTGCACCTTCATATTGATGATGCTTGGAAGGAAGCCATTCGCCAAACCATTCCTGAGCTACCCGATGCTCGGCGTGCACGTTATGTGAGCGAATACAGCTTGCCAGAATATGATGCGACCATTCTTACTTCCTCTCTTGAAGTTGCCAACTTCTTCGAGGAGGGTGTTCATCATACTAGTGATGCCAAAGGGCTAGCCAACTGGATGATGGGTGAATTCTTCGCCTACCTCAATGCGAATGCGTTAGAGATTCAGGATGTGAAGATGTCTGCAGCTCAATTAGGTGATATGCTGGAGATGATCGTAAAGGGCACCATCAGCACGAAGATTGCCAAGACCGTCTTCCAGGAAATGATGGAGACAGGTAAAGATCCTGAAGTGATTGTGAAGGAGAAGGGCCTCGTTCAAATCAGTGATGAGGGAACCTTGCGGAAGATTGTGGATGAGGTTCTTGATAAGAATCCCCAATCCATTGAAGACTTCAAGGCAGGGAAGGATCGAGCCGTGGGCTTCTTAGTGGGTCAGGTTATGAAGGCAACTAAAGGAAAAGCTAACCCACAATTGGTCAATCAATTGATCCAAGAAGGACTTACGCAACGTTAAGATGAAGCAGTATAATTAGATAGATGAATATCATCAACAGGTAATGTTGACGATAAAAGTATGATACTCTCCTTCCATTTTTCATTAAAATAGAAGGAGAGTATTTTAGGCATAGGAATAATTGTTTGTTTAGATAGGGGATGATTGCATGAAACGTGCACGTGTCATATACAATCCAACATCAGGGAGAGAGGAAGCCAAACGGATGCTTCCTGATTTACTGGATCAGTTAGAGATGGCAGGCTATGAAGCAAGCGCTCATGCCACCAAAGGGAAAGATGATGCAACCGTGGCAGCACGGACAGCATGTGAACGAGGCTATGACTTAATCGTAGCCTCAGGTGGGGATGGTACACTCTATGAGGTGATTAATGGCATGGCTGACCATCCTAATCGTCCTCCTCTAGGCATTATTCCTTCAGGGACGACCAATGATTTTGCTTCTGCCATTGGCATCCCGAAGAAGTCAGATGAAGCCATTCGCTTTATGCTAGAGGGTACTGCACAGCCTATTGATATTGGAAAGATGAATGATCGTTACTTTATCAATATCGCAGGTGGAGGCTCCTTGACCACTCTTACCTATGAAGTGCCTATTAAGCTAAAGACGCTGCTTGGACAGATGGCCTACTATGTGAAGGGAATCGAGATGCTACCAAAGCTAAAGCCAACGATGATGCGAATTGAAGCAGATAACTTCTTATTGGAGGAAGAGATCATGCTCTTTCTCGTGGCCAATAGTCAATCGGTAGGTGGCTTTCCCCATCTCGCTCCCAACGCCTCACTCAATGATGGACTATTGGATGCCATCCTTCTGAAGAAGACCAACCTGGCGGAAGCAGTTCGCTTAGCTGCTGCTGCTCTTCGTGGCGAGCATCCCAATGATCCAAGTGTCATCTATTTTCAAACCTCGTATTTGAAGGCAGCTTCCCCCAATGAGGTTCTTGTCAATTTAGATGGGGAGTTAGGCGGAGCCTTACCCTGTGAAATCCATGCCATGCCTAGTCATATTCAAGTGTTGATGAAGAAGGATCTATCCTTAACAGCAGAACGGGGGGCCACATCGTGAAGCAATGCAGCGAAGCACCTGTCGAGAAGAATGAGAGGCTGACGCTCACCATTGATGGGATCAGTCATGAAGGCGTAGGGATCGGTCACGTGGCAGGTGGCTATGCCATCTTTGTTCCCAATGCCTATCTCGGTGAAGAGGTGGAAGTTCTCATCGTTAAGGTGAAGCCACAGATGGCCTTTGGTAAATTGCTCAGCATCTCCAAGCCCAGCCCTGCTCGGGTCGAGCCACTTTGTCCCATCTATCACCGCTGTGGTGGCTGTTCTCTTCAGCATCTTAACTATGAGGAGCAGCTACGCTTAAAGCGTGATCTCGTGAAGCAGCAGCTGGTTCGCCTTGGTGGATTTCATGAAGAGGATCTGGTGATTTATCCTACCCTGGGTATGGATGCTCACCCTACAGGGGTCGATGTTCATAATAGTAACAGCAATATCAACAGTAAGGATGATGAGCGAGGCTGGTATTATCGCAATAAGGCACAGGTGCCAGTGGGATTACAGGAAGGGAAATGGGTGAGTGGCTTCTTTGCACCTCGCTCCCATGAGATTATCCCGATGGATCGCTGCCTAATTCAGCATGAGACTAATGATGAACTGATCCAGAAGGTGAAGACCGTAGCAGAACAACTCGGTATTCTTCCCTATGATGAGGAACGGCATCAAGGGTTCTTGCGCCATATCATGACCCGCGTCGGTATTCATAGTGGTGAGCTGATGCTGGTCCTCGTCACCAATGGGCGGAAGTTCCCGCAGCAAGCAGCCTTCGTGGAGCAGATACGGCAAGCTATGCCAGCCCTGACCAGCATTTATCAGAATATCAATACACAACGTACCAATGTGATCCTGGGGAAGGAGTCTATTCTTCTCTGGGGGAATGAGGTGATCGTGGACGAGCTGAGCGGAATCCGTTTCGCCATTTCACCCCGTTCCTTCTATCAGGTGAATCCTCTGCAGACAGAGAAGCTCTATGAAACCGCCCGGAAATACGCAGGCTTAACCGGTGAAGAAACAGTGGTGGATGCCTACTGTGGGATCGGAACCATCAGCCTCTACATGGCTCAGCAGGCCAAGAAGGTGATCGGCGTGGAAGTGGTACCGGAAGCCATTGAGGATGCGAAGAAGAATGCAGAGCTTAACGGGATTAGCAATGTGGAATTCCATGTGGGAGAAGCAGAAACCTGGCTACCTCAATGGGTGGAGGATGGCAATCATGCCGATGTAGTAGTGGTTGACCCGCCGCGTAAGGGCTGCGATGAAGCACTCCTGGAAGCCCTCGCTACCATGCAACCACCCCGAATCGTCTACGTCTCCTGTAATCCTAGCACCCTCGCCCGCGATGCTCGTTATCTTGTAGAGCATGGGTATAAGCTGGAAAAGGTACAGCCGGTGGATATGTTTCCGCAGACGTATCATGTGGAGAATGTTGTCTTGATGTCAAGGGTGGAGAAATAGGGTCTACTCAAAATATTGATAAATTAAGGGTTTTCTGATGTTAAAAGAATTACTGTTTATTGTTGGGCAGTACCTTTTAACCTTGAAAATCCTTATTTTTATTTATTGAGGAAACATGTCGACTGTAAAAAAATGCGTCGGGTTGAGTTGACAGATTAGATAACATCCGTAGGGTCATGGAGATAGAATAGATGTAAGTGTTTGTCCCAAATATATTTTTAAATCTCAAGGATTACTTAAACTTTAAGTTTTTTTTATAATTTCTTGTAAGATTATTAAATCCCGTGAGTCTTATAGATAGGAGGTGAAAAAGTGACAGAGCTTGAGGAGATTTATAATAACTATTTTAAGGATGTTTACTTCTTCATATATAGTCTATCAAAAGATAAACACATAGCAGAAGATTTGACATCTGAAACATTTATAAAAGCGGTAAAATCTATTGAAAGCTTTAAAGGAAACTGTGATATCAAGGTGTGGTTAATTCAAATAGCCAAAAACACATATTATTCATATATAAGAAAACATAAGAAATTGGTAGAGCTAGACCCAGTGCCTGAAAAGAAAGATGATTTTGATATAGAAAAATCGGTGTTTTCATCTGAAGAGTCGATGAAAATTCATGAAATTCTCCATAATTTATCTGAGCCATATAAGGAAGTGTTTTCTCTACGAGTTTTTGGAGAGCTGAGCTTTAGGCAGATTGGCAGTTTGTTTGGTAAAACAGATAATTGGGCTTGTGTCACTTTTCATAGAGCTAGAAATAAGATTAAAGAAGAAATGAGGGATTATTGATGAAAGTTACATGTAATGTTATTAAAGATGTTTTGCCTCTATATTTAGAAAATATGCTTAGTGATGACTCATGTACGATGGTTGAAGAACATATTGAGCAGTGTCAGGAATGCAAGAATTATCTTGATGAGATGCGGACTTTTAATGAAATGCCAGTAGATAGGAATACCTCTCCTTTGCTAAAGATAAAATCAACATTACGCAAGAAGAAAATTCAGACGGCAATATTCTCAATGATGTTTTCAATTATGCTTTTTGTTATAACAATTGCTTTCTTGACCGCGCCAGAGTATATTCCATATAGCGAAAGAAGTGTAACAATAAATGAGATTGGAAATGGGTCGGTGCTCGCTAAATTTGAGGATACCGTATATGGGTATGACATCAAAAGGTATCCGACATATGACAACTCTGGTTATGTCTATCACATTACTACATGGAATAGCATATGGAATAGAAATATAAAAAAATCTAATGTAAATAATACTATTTTAAATCCGAATGGTGAAAATGTTGTTTCTGTATATTATTACCAGACAGATGGAAGTGAAGATATATTGATGTATGGTAAAGATATAAATCCAGACGGAGGGATTATTACATTACCAAGACTATTCTTATCTTATTACGCACTTATTGCCATAGTATCTGCTATAATTTGTGGATTAATTATGCTTATATTGCATCGTAATAAAAAAGTGTTTAATTTTACAATGAAATTTTTCTTTTTACCGGTATCCTATCTATTAGGCCATTTGATTATTAAAGGATTTACAACTTCATCATATACTGCAACACGGGATTTTTATGCAATATTATTGGTTATGATTCCCTTGTATATTGCTTTTCTAACAGCTGTAAATTTAATTAGAAAGTACAAAAGTAAAAAATATGAGGGCTATTTACATTGAAGTTTATCCCAGATGGAATAGATTTTGTTATTGGATTCAAATACCAAATTATATGATATTAACGGGTAGATATGTTCATATGGGCGATATTGACTGTGGATATGTTTCCACCTACTGATTGTGCCAAAAGTGCCGTAGATATATTCCCGAGAACGACAGGTCAAAAGACATTCATTCTATCCTCTCGTTCCATGTTGAGAGGATAATTCTAATGACATCTTGTACTTTGAATGTTAAAAAATGGAGTTTAGACAAAACATATAGTAGGTGAAGCCCTATTTTTGGGCCAAAAATGAGTGAAAAAACACCTCTTTTTGACCCCGTTTTTAAGGGCATTTTATAGATGACATAGGATATTTTAAAAATATGGTACCTTAAAATGCAAATTATATATAAGAATATTCAATGCATTAAGATAAAAATCTTAATGTCTTTTTATAAGCACAAAAATTATACTATTGGTGCAAGTATGGATGTACGGACACAAGTTAGTTAAGTCTCTATCCTAAGAATAGAGAGGACGTGTCCGGAATGAAACCAAAACGCTATAACCAAGAATTTAAACAAACAATTGTCGAACTCTACAGATCTGGCACATCTGTAAGTGATCTCAGCCGCGAGTAGGGTGTATCTGAAGTAACGATTTACAAATGGATCAGAGCGTATTCCCCTATTGAAAACAGTGGTGGTTTAACACCTGCTGAAATTGCAGAAATTCAAAAGGAAAATCTTCGCCTTCAACAGGAGGTAGAAATCCTAAAAAAGGCGATGACCATATTCGCAAGAAAGTAACCGACCAAGAGATCATTGACCATATCGAACAGGAGAAAGAAAATTTCCCAGTTCAACTTATGTGTGAAGTGCTTCAAGTGTCAAGAAGCATGTATTATCAATCATTCCATAAAGTAAAATCTTCGTATGAAATTGAAAACGAAGCAATTTTAGCACGCATAAAAATCATTCATACGGAAAGTAAGAGGCGTTATGGCGCGCCAAAAATCCATCATATTTAAACGGAAAAAGAAGGCTTCTCTGTTAGTTTGAATCGAGTTCAACGTATCATGAGAGAAGCAGGGATTCGTTCAACAATTGTGAAAAAATTCCGACCTGCTTCCTCCACCGGACAAGTTGAAGAACGTGAAAATTTATTGGAACAGGATTTTGAAACAACGACAATCAATGAAAAATGGGTTGCAGATATTACGTATATTAATACATTAAGAGATGGCTGGTGAAGACTTTGAAAAAGCATTACAGGAAGCAAAAATCAAACAATCTTTCAGTCGTAAGGGCTGCCCTTATGACAATGACTACATCGAGTCTTTTCATGCGACATTGAAGAAAGAAGAGTACCGAACTATTTATATCGATTTTGAAGCTGCAAGATTGGCGCTTTTCCACTACATTGAATCGTGGTACAACCGAAAACGAATTCATGGGGCAATCAACTATCTAACACCGCAGCAATTGGAAGATTTGTGTTGAAAAAAAGCAGCCTAATTAGAAGAATTCACTAGGTTTTCTGATTTACCCTACCCACACATTTTTTCGGAACGACATCCATGAGCTGTATTTCGCTGGATACAGGATACTCTATGAATGGATGTTGTTCTGAAACAGACTTAACTTTTTTGTGTCCAAGATATTGACGTAGATCCAATTCACTGATGGGAGTTAGTTTATAGATCTGACTTCTTTTTTGTACTCAAAAATTAAAAGAAGGGAGGAATTTGAACGCAAAAGTAATCGCCATCGCCAATCAAAAGGGCGGAGTTGGCAAAACAACCACCTGTGTCAACTTAGGTATAGGGCTGGCACAGGTGGGAAAGGAAGTCCTGCTTGCCAGCCAGTTTTGTAAATAAATAATTGATAAAATATTTTGTTAATTATATAATTATTCGGAAGGAGGTGCCGGAATGAGATTGGTTTTAATTAATAGCAATATAAAAAATAACGAGCATTCCATCTCTGTTTTTGATAGATAAGTTTCTAGCAGTGGATAACTATATATTGTTGGTGGTATATAGTGTTAAAAATTATTTATCCAATAGAGAAAGGATACTATCGAATGAATAATAATGTAGTTACAAGATTATCTTCATCAGGAATAAGCAAAGCAGTAGGGAATTATACTCATATAACAAAAATACAGCCTAATTCAACGTTTTATACATTTTCAGGACAAATTGGAGCAGATTTAGGTGGAAATATTCCTGAAGAGTTTAATCAACAAGTAAAGAATACATTTATAAATATATCAAATCTACTTAAGAGTGTAGACTTGGAGCCGGATAATGTTATAAAGGTAAATATATGGTCAAAAGAAGAAATTGATTGGGAGTATTTCGATAAGATATATGGTGATTTTTTCGGGGAAATCCCTCCTTCTATGACAATTGCTTATGTAAATGCTTTAGGTTTGGAAGCAATAAAAATTGAAATAGAAATATGGGCTGCGGGATAATGAAGAAGTACACCGTATATAAATTTGATAAAGGAGAATACAGAAGATTTTTTGCATGACTTTGGGAAGACGGTAATGCACTTTCGTGAGTTATCTGGAGTATCTAGGAAATAATTTGCGAACTACCTTGAAATTTCAGAACGTCATCTATATGGAATAAAATGTGAAGGCCATGCAATGAGTCCTAAAATAGCCTTTATAATTCACCGTACATTTAATTTTAATATGTATGAGTCCATAGAGCTTGTTTACATTAAGACCAAAATCACGCTATATTTCATGTTGCTATTGATGGTGCATCGCAATATGTACCAGAAAGATATCAAGATATATTATTGGCATCAGTCATGCGTGCGGTAGAAATCAATAATGAGTTTTTCATTGATGGTTATCATAAATACAATAGCAAAATAAGAAAGAAAGTATCGGGGAAATCAAGACTGATACTTCTTTTTTTTACTAATTAAAGTTTATAATCTCCAATTAAAAAAGGGTACTATAAATTCAGCTATATTTTATGTGTTTTATGGAATAGCCGAGAACACTCGTAGCTTTAGCCATGAGATGTTCAAGAAAACATGCCCTGTTACCAAGGGGTTATCATATCAGTTTCAATCGGCAACTTTTTTGTTTCCTCAAGGCATGTGGAGAGTTGCATGCTGTTAGTGATGAAAGACAATTAAATAGAGATATAGTAAAGGGGGAAATATATAGCCCCCTTTTTTGTTATAATTTTATCATAGAGGAGTGAAGACAATTAAAGAGGAGTGAAAACAATTTAATGGAGATTAGGAAACCGAACGACATGGAATTAGAAAACATTGTGAAACTCTCGCCACAATCCTTATTTGAAGGAACATTGGGTAGAGCTAGACCAACAGATGAGAAAGTCAAGCAACTTATTGATCCACTCTTGGGGAGGGGTTGTTACTACTTAATTGCTACAGATGAAGATAAGTTGATGGGCTGGATTCTACTAGGTCCAAGCAAAGATCAATTCTCTGATGAAATAATAGGCTTTATATATGAACTATATGTAATTCAAGAGTTCAGGGGAAAAGGGATCGCTAAGCACTTAATGGCACGTGCCATTGAGCACCTAAAATCCGAGGGATATCCTGAGATTCGTCTCGGAGTTTTTGCCGAAAATCAAGCGATTCAACTTTATAAGCAAATGGGCTTCTCTGAAAGTTACATTATGATGAATTTGAGGTTATATTGAATCGGGATAATTGCTTTTTGAAGGTATGGAGTTTTAGCTCCATACCTTTTTTTGCACCCTCAAGTAGATGTATCTACCACTAAGGTATGTGCATAAAGAAACAAAGTCGAAAAATTGTATGTATGACAATTGTAACTGTAGGGATTCGCTCAGTTCACTTTCCTTATTTGCTCATAAGATATTTAGAAAATGGTTCAAGGAGGATTTGAATGGCGGAACAAGTAAAGGTAAGCCAAAAATTTAAACGGCTTTGCACTCAATTTGGGAAAATTCTTGGAGGCGAATCAGAAATTGAGGAAGGTCCAGTTTGCTTTGTCACGAGGATGACCAATCTAAGGACGACGATTTTGGGAAGAAGATCGCTTTCCCCGCTCGTCCAAATGCAAATGTTTTCATTTGAATCCATAGATAAATCAGGTCGCGCACTTTGTTTAGGCGAGACTGCTGTACTTCAAAATCAGGTTAACCGATTGGTGTCCAATCTCCGTAAACGTGGGATAAAGGTGACTGCACTTCATAATCACTGGCTAAAAGAAAATCCACGCATCATATATGTGCATTGGGAAGCAGTTGATAATCCGCTTGTATTTGCTAGAAAAACCAAGGAATCCATTGCCTTCTTGGGTTAATACAGTTGAATGATGAAGTAACTATGTCCTATGTTTTTATCCTATCATGAAAGGATGATTTCGTATGGCGGAACAAGTGAAAGCTAGTGCCCACTTTAGAAAACTGTGCAATCAATTTTCTACCATTTTAGGTGGAACGGAGCATGAAATTACCAAAGGACCTGTTTGCTTTGTTAGTAGAAATCGGAAAGTAAACGCCTCCATTTTAAATAGACGTACCACTTCTCCTTTGATTCGTTATCAACTGTTCTCGTTTGAATCATTGGATCGTTCAGGACGTGCACTCTGTTTAGGAGAAACAGCGCTCTTCCAAAGCCAAGTGAATCGTTTACTATCAAACCTCCGCAAGAATGGGATTAAAGTAACAGCAGTCCATAATCATTGGCTCTTTGAAAATCCACGTCTTATGTATGTTCACTGGGAGTCCATCGATAACCCCCTTGCATTTGCAAGGAAAGTAAAACGTTCTATTGCCTTTTTGGGTTAATGATGAGTAATCCCAAGGCATGGAGAAAAAAATTGATCAAGTAGAACAATTTATTAATAGGTACTTTAGAGGTTATGTTTTTCGTTACTAAAAAACATAACCTCTTTTTTATCTTCATGGCATTAATCATACCTTCACCTCTATCGATAGAGGATAAATACCGTCAAGCTTCGAAATAAGGATGATGAAGGGACAACATGAAGCATCGCTTCTAAGATGACATATTGTTAAAGAAAGGATTTTCTAATAATCTAATCTGGTCATGTAGAGTGGCAGATTTTCTAGAGAAATGAGTTGGTCGTGTAGATGAGGACTGGATCAATGTCTTTTAATCATGGCTAGGAGGCTCTCATGAAAATAGAATTAGTTTTAGAAAACAAAAAGCGATTTCTTGATTTGCTGCTATTAGCAGATGAACAAGAGAATATGATTGATCTGTATTTAGAGCGTGGAGAGATGTTTGTTTTGTATGATGGTGACCTCAAGAGTCTCTGTGTCGTAACCCAGGAGGATGAGGGAGTCTATGAGATCAAGAACATCGCCACCTATGAACAATATCAAGGGCAAGGCTATGGAAAGCGATTGATCGAATACATCTTTGAGTATTATCAAGGTAGATGCAAAACCATGTTGGTGGGTACTGGCGATAGCCCACTTACAGTCCCATTCTATGAACGCTGTGGATTTACCAGATCCCATCACATCAAAAACTTTTTTACGGATCATTACGACCATCCCATCTATGAGGGTGGCGTTCAGCTTGTTGATATGGTCTATATGAGGAGGGATTTTGATCTTCAAAAGTAATCTGAATTCACTACCGATTAGGATTATAGAAAGTTAAATTTACCCCTAATTGTTGGCTTGGTGTATTGGTTAAACTTAAGGAAGAAGAATTAACAGAAAAAAGGTGAAGCATGATGACGGTGAGTACGGGAACTCCCAGATTAGGCGTTGGAGCTGTAATCCTGAACGAGAAGAATGAGCTACTCTTGGTATACCGAAACAGGGCACCTGAGAAGGATACATGGAGTATTCCAGGAGGAAAAGTAGAGGTATATGAGCCAATGGAGACCAGTGTTATGCGAGAGATTAAGGAAGAAGTGAATCTCGATGTGGAGATAAAAGGCTTGCTCTGCATGGCAGAAACTATTCATCCAGAAAAAGCAGAGCATTGGGTCTCAGCGATCTATGAAGTAGCTATTCAAGGTGGGGAGCCATGCAATATGGAGGAAGGTGGGGCCATTGGATCGGTACAGTGGTTCGCACTTCATGCATTACCTACCAATCTTGCTAGCTTTACACGTCCTGCCATTGAACATTTACAGCATAGATAAATTGATCAAAGTGGAAATCAGTAAAGGTGCAACCAACATTGGTGAGGAACCATTTTGGATGCACTTTTTTTAAAAAAGCTGCTTGGTAACATCGGATACCGAATTTTGTACGCGGAAATAATACATTAAAGATAGAGCAGGATGTATAGCTTGAAGGTGAAGTGCTAAAGAAGAATGTATTTGTTATGGCTAAGACATGCTAATAAAAATGGAAAGGCGGGGGTTTATTCATGAATCTACATCATGTGAAGGAATTTATGGAATATGATGAGACGAAATTGACTAAGCGCATCATCTTTAAAGAGGGGGCAAGCAACACATTTTTACTAAACTTTATGCCGGGACAGGAACTTCCTCCTCACAAACATCCGAACAGTAATGTTCATTTATTGGTGCTCACAGGAGAGGGAACATTTCGGATTGATGAGAATGAAATCAAGGCGAAGGAATGGGATGCCCTACTCTGTACAGCTAAGCAAGAGCTGTCCTTTGTTAACGATGGGGAGAAAGAGGTCAGCTTATATGTTGTCCTCAGCAATATTCCAGACGAACGCTATGCGCAAGATATCTAAAGTAGACTTGGTTCAGATGAAGGTAGGCTACAATCATCGCTTTCTCGCTTTTTAATGCAGCAATAAAAATAGCTATTGGTAACATTAGTTACCGAAATGATCATGAAATTAAACTATTATAAGCATGTCAAAGTAAACTATTCGATTTCATGATCAAAGGGGGACTAATGATGAGTATGTTTTGTTACCAATGTCAGGAGACAGCCAAAGGAACAGGCTGTACGATCAGCGGGGTATGTGGAAAAAGTGCACAGCTTGCAAACTTACAAGATCTCATGGTGTATACATTGAAGGGGATTGCCTTCGTTAAGCAAGCGGGAATCCAGGCAGGACTTCCACTATCTGAAACAGACTACTTTATCCAAAATGGCTTATTCATGACAATTACCAATGCCAACTTTGATGAAGCGAAGTTTATCGAAAAAATTAAGGAAGCCATCGCATTAAGAGAGAAAATGAAGATGGAATGCATCAAGCATGGTATCCAATTTGTGAATCTACCAGATGCTGCTACATGGGTAGCCAATTCTGATTCAGATATTCTCACAAAAGCCAATTCTATGGAGGTAGGCGTTTTAGCCACAGAGAACGAAGATATTCGCTCCTTGCGTGAGCTGATCACCTATGGACTAAAAGGGATGGCTGCCTATGCAAAGCATGCTGCCCATTTAGGCAAGAAGAGTGCAGAGATTGATCAGTTTATCTCCAAGGCATTAGCAGCTACATTGGATGATACATTAAGTGTAAATGATCTAATCGCTCTTACCTTAGAAACAGGTAAATATGGTGTGGATGTGATGGCCCTATTGGATATGGCAAATACAGCAGCCTATGGAAATCCAGAAATCACGCAGGTCAATATCGGCGTTCGCAATAACCCAGCCATTCTCATTTCAGGACATGACTTGAAGGATCTTGAAGAGCTTTTGGCACAGACAGAAGGGACGGGTGTTGATGTATATACCCACGGAGAGATGCTACCAGCTCATTATTATCCCTTCTTCAAAAAATATGAGCATTTCGTCGGTAATTACGGGAATGCTTGGTGGAAGCAGAATGAAGAATTTGCTACCTTTAATGGGCCTATTCTCTTCACTACCAATTGCATTATCCCACCAAAATCAAGCTATGCCGATCGGGTTTATACCACCGGTGCAACAGGGTATCCAGGATTTAAACATATCCCTGATCGCAAGGATGGTCAGGCGAAGGACTTTCGTGAGATTATCCAGCATGCTAAACGTTTAGCACCACCCACCGAGATTGAGCATGGAACTATCATTGGCGGTTTCGCCCATGCCCAGGTGTTTGCCCTCGCAGATCAAGTGGTTCAAGCCGTAAAAACAGGCGCTATCAAAAAATTCTTCGTCATGGCTGGCTGTGATGGCAGGATGAAATCAAGATCATACTATACAGAATTTGCAGAAAGGCTTCCCAAAGACACAGTAATCTTAACAGCTGGTTGTGCCAAATTCCGTTACAATAAGCTTGATTTAGGTGATATTGGTGGCATTCCCAGGATTTTAGATGCTGGTCAATGTAATGATTCCTATTCCTTAGCGTTGATTGCTCTTAAGCTGAAGGAAGTCTTTCAGTTGAATGATATTAATGAACTTCCCATCGCTTATAATATTGCTTGGTATGAACAAAAGGCGGTTATCGTACTGCTTGCGCTACTTTATCTAGGCGTGAAAAATATTCATCTCGGTCCCACACTACCTGGCTTCCTCTCCCCCAATGTAACCAAGGTGCTTGTGGAGAGCTTTGGTATCGCAGGAATTAGTACGGTGGATGATGACTTAGCGATGTTTTTAGCATAATTTAGTTTGAAAAATGAATCGATTGAATCTTGGGAGGGTGTCGTTAACTACTTCAGAAAGTAGTTAACGACACCCTCGATTCTATTAGTGGTTACTTATATGCAGTAGGAATTTACTCAAAGAAATAGAATCATGCAAAGAGATGAACTGTGCATCATATGATTGTATAGGTTTGAACTGATGATTGTCATCGTCGATGCAGCATAGATTGTATTGAAAGTGGTGGTGAAATTAGAAAGGAGGCATGTTTTGTGCAGGAGCATTTCACTGAAAGAGAGGTTATCGTTGCAGGGGAATACCAGTTGAGTGCAACCTTAACCATTCCTAAAGAGCATGATGTGACTACCAAGTATCCTGCTATCGTTATTGTGAGTGGTTCTGGAGGGGCGGATCGCGATGGTAATATGAAAAGCTTACCATCCAATATCTACAAGCACTTAGCATCTTTTCTCACCAGCATCGGGTTCATAACTATCCGCTATGACAAGCGAGGAATTGGACAAAGCCAGGGGGATCCGTATAACACAGGGATGAAGGATCTGGTTGATGATGTGATTAGCAATGTGAAGTACTTACAAAGCCTTCCTGAGGTATCCCAGGAACAAATCCTCTTATTAGGGCATAGTGAAGGCGCTATCCTATCCACTGTCGCCAATACACAATACCCTGTTGCTGGTCTTATCTTAATTGCAGGTGCCGGATCCAGCTTAAGAACGGCGATGGAATGGCAAAACAGTAGCGTCGCTGCAGAGATTGAGGAGATGCAGGGCATCAAGGGTGCCATTCTCCGTAGATTGGTGACCAAGGAGAAAGTGAACCATAAGCAAAATGCACTCTTCAACAAGATCCTAGCCTCTGATGAGGAGGTTATGAAGATTCAGTTGAAGAAGTTCCCAGCTAAGTGGATGCGAGAACATTTACAATACACCGATGAAGATTTGCTGAACATGCTTGAAGAGACGGCATGTCCAATTCTTGCGGTAACAGGGGATAAGGATGTACAGGCTAATCCAGCGGACTTAGAGCGTGTGAGAGCCCTGGGCAAAGAGAATATCATCTGCTCCATCATCGCCAATATGGACCATCTACTAAGAGAATATGAAGGGAAAAAAACCATTCTCCATCTGAAAAAGCAGTACAAGGGCAATGTAGATAAGCCTCTTCATCCTCAGTTAAAGGAGCAGATGAAAGTGTGGTTGTTCCGTCATATAATCAACGATAGAATAGCAAGTATATAGGAAATATATAAGGATAATGATATAAGAATTAAGAACGGGTAGATCATGAAATCCATGGAGGTAATGGAGATGGCGGAAATTAAGTTTGATATACGAGAGGCTTATGGGGCTCTCTCTGAATCTGCAAAAGGGTGGAAGAAGGAGCTAAATCTCATTAGCTGGAATGATAAAGAGCCGAAGTATGATTTACGAGATTGGTCTCCTGAGCACGAGAAGATGGGAAAGGGTGTAACAATGACAGCGGAGGAATTACGGAAGCTACGAGATATTCTGAATGGGATGGGGATCTAATCTTACAGAAAAATTGCTGAAACAAGGTGAGGTTTTGAATAAGAACACATATCGTTACTATGAGTTCTGGCGACATAACATGGAGAAGTCAGATATTTGGGATGGATCGTCTATCCGAATATCTATGCTGCACTTGGACTCTTACCTTGATTCCACAAGCTTCTAAAGAGTTTGTACCATATTTCAAAGAAACCTATCAGCAGGTAGAGGAAGCCTGGAATTTAGATGAAATATCCTGCAAGGATGCGGTGGATGCTATCAGCTTGCGCCTGTTCAATCAATTTCCCTAAATATTAGGTGCGCATTTCTATTATCATCTTTTCCGTACGCCACGAGATGTAGGCATGCATATTCTTCGCGTCTATGAAGAGGAAGAGATGTTAGGCTTAGTAGCATTCGAAGCGGACATGGCGATGTCCAAAGACGAATGGATGGAGATGCTAGATCATTTGTATGAGAATCCTTTCATGAATCGGAAGTTTGCCAGCCTCTTAACCAATCGAGTACCTCATTCGCTGTAAAAAAACGACTTAGCAAGTCTTGGCTTTTTATACAAAAATAAGGTGAATTAGATAAAATAGGATTAGTATCGTTTGTAGGGATAAATGCAGGAAGTTATAATAAGAATAGAAAAGGAGTCGGTTGCAGCCGACTCCAGGCACATTGACCGCTACAAAGGCGGTCGGCTATTAAGATTAATTTGGGGAAGTAGACTGCGTTCCTGGTGATGGTGCCATATCAGCAAAGCAAGGAGTCCCATTCATTAGATTGAGACTCCTTGCTTTTTGCTATTCCATATTCTTGATTTTACAATACGCTATTAGCCGAAGATCATATTATAGATTGTATAGAGACTCATGCCCGCCATGAGGATTACGATAACCCAGCCAAAGATGGACATCCAGAGCGGGTGCTTGTATTCGCCTACGATCTTTATCCGATAAGCAGCGAGGAGCATGACACCTAGTGAAATCGGTAGGATTAAGCCATTCAATGCGCCTGCCCAAACCAAGAGGGTAACAGGCCGACCGATGGTTGCTAGAATCGATGTAGATAGAAGGATGAAGGCAATAATATACCATTTATAATGCTTTTCAATAGCAGGATGGAAGGAACGGATGAAGGAGACCGATGTATAGGCAGAGCCAACCACAGAGGTGATGGCGGCAGCCCACATTACCAGTCCAAATATTTTATAGCCGATATTTCCAGCAGCTAATTGAAAAACAGAAGCAGGTGGATTATTAGGATCCAAGGTAAGCCCTTGACTCACCACACCTAACGCAGCGAGGAAGAGGACTATCCTCATGATTGACGCAATTCCAATCGCTGAAACTGCGCCGCGATTTACCTGGGGTAGCGCTGCTTTTCCCTTGAGGCCTGCATCGATCAAGCGGTGTCCACCAGCGAATGTAATATAGCCACCTACGGTACCACCTACTAGTGTGATGATGGCAAAGAAGTCGATCTTCTCAGGGATGAAGGAACGGTAAACGGCTTCTCCTACTGGAGGTTGGGAGACAACGGCTACATAAACCGTCAAGATAATCATGACGAATCCCATTACCAATGCGAAGCGATCCATGAGCTTGCCTGCTTCTTTCACGAGGAAAATGGTAATTGCAATGGCAGCACTGATGATTGCGCCTGTCGTAGTGGAAAGGGAAGGGAATAGGACATTGATCCCTAATCCGGCCCCACCTACATTCCCGATATTGAAGGCGATCCCACCTAGGACAATCAAGAAGGCTAGGAAAAAGCCAAGACCTGGTAACACCTGATTAGCAATATCCTGGGCTCGTTTCTCTGAGACCGCAATTATTCGCCAGATATTCAGCTGTGCGCCAATATCTAAGATGATGGAGATGAGAATAACAAAGCCAAAGCTAGCCATTAGATTTTGGGTGAAGACGGTGGTTTGAGTTAAAAAGCCTGGACCAATGGCTGAGGTAGCCATTAAGAAGGCAGCGCCAAGTAATAAGGACCAATCTACCTTCATTTTTTGATTTAGGTGTAACGTTTTCAACTGGTTTTTTGTTTAGTTCCATCGCATTTCCTCCTTATCATTCACATCGAGTTTCTTCATTGCGTAATTTCAAAAACGATTGCCCCATGTTACACTGTTCGGATCTGAATATCCTCACTCTTTAAAATGTTGAAAATATTTATGACAAACTGGAGAGCCTGTGCTCCATCGCCATGGATGCAGATCGTGTCTGCTTGGATAGGAATCTCTTCCCCAGCTACAGTGTGTACTCGTTTTTCTTTGATCATGGTGAGCACCTGCTGAATGGCTAGCTCCGGATCGTGAATAAGGGCGTGCTCTTGATTCCGTGGTGTTAGCGTCCCATCCTTCTGATAGGTACGATCTGCGAATACTTCATGAGCCACCTTCAAGCCTAGCTTTTCCCCTGCCAGGGTGAGCTGACTATTGGCTAGACCGTAGAGGATTAGCTCTGGATTGAGCTTATAGATGGCTTCTGCAATGGCCTCTGCAATCGAGGCATTGGCCGCTGCAAGATTATAAAAGGCACCATGGGGCTTCACATGATGAAGCTGTCCTCCATTGGCTTGGACAAATCCTTGTAGGGCACCTATTTGGTATAATACGATTTGATATGCCTCTTCTGGGGTAATCTGCATAAGACGACGGCCAAATCCATTCAAGTCAGGAAAGCCAGGATGCGCCCCAATGCTGACCTGATGCTGCAGTGCTCTCTGCACTGTTTCATCCATGGTTTTTGGGTCCCCAGCATGAAAGCCACAGGCAATATTGGCAGAGGTGATATATTTCATCATTTCTTCATCATTCCCTAGCGTGTAGCGGCCATAGCTTTCTCCCATATCACAATTGAGATCAACCTGACACATGCCCATATTCCTCCTTCTTCAATCTAATTGCTCTACAAATGCAGCGTAATAGCTTGTCCTGCTGGCGTAGAAGTTGCTGTGCTTCTTGGATGGAGACTTCTTGAAAGCGAAGCTTTCTCCCTGGCGGCAGTTGGCTGAGCTTCGGAAGATCTACTTGAATCACATTCCCGATTTTGGGATATCCTCCTGTAGGCTGGCGGTCTGCCATTAAGATGATAGGTTGTCCATTGGGTGGGACTTGAATGGTACCAAAGGCAGTACCTTCTGTCAGTAATTCCTGCTGCACCTTTAATTGCAGGGGAGGGCCTTCTAAGCGATAACCCATGCGGTCCGATTGTGGACTGATGGTAAAGGAAGCTTGATTGAATAACTGATGGGTCTCCTCAGTGAACCAATGGTATTGTCGACCTTGAATATAGCGAATGATAGGCATTTCCTCATCCATATAATGAAAGAGCCAGGGGCTCAGCTTCCAATTAAGGTGAGTGGTTGAATGACTGGACCTTTGAAGGAGGAGAACATCTCCTACCTCTAAGGGCCTTCCCTGGAACCCGCCGATTTTTGCTTTCAATGAGGTGCTCTTACTATTTAATACATCGGGGAGAGCGAAGCCACCCTGAACAGCGAGATAGGTGCGGCATCCAGTGGATGCTGATTTTAATCGTAGCTCATCTCCGACCTTCACAGTGATGGGCATTCCTAGCTCTACCTTTTGATGATTTAGAGTTGGAGACATATTAGCCCCTGTCAATGCCACCACACGCTCCTCCTCGAATACCATATGGGCTCCAATCAACGTCATCTCTAATACAGCTTCTTGTTCATTGTTTCCCACTAAGAGATTAGCTAGCTTCATTGCATATGTATCCATAGCTCCACTAGCGTTCACCCCACGGGATTGGTAGCCTAGTCGTCCGAGATCTTGTATGGTGGTAAGCAGACCGCTCTTCGTAATGCGAATTCCCTTCATGATTGATCCCAGCCTTCGAACTCTTCCCGTGTGATGGGGATAAATTCAACCTGATCACCAGGCTGTAAGAGTGTGGGGTGCTCCTGTTCTAGGCTGAATAAACGTAATGGAGTCCGCCCGATAATCTGCCAGCCTCCCGGTGTTTCCAGGGGATACACCCCGGTTTGCTGACCAGCAATTCCCACCGAGCCTGCAGGTATTTTTAGCCGCGGGGTACTTTTGCGGGGTGTAGCAATGGCTGGATCTAATCCACCTAAGAAAGGAAAGCCTGGTGAGAAGCCAAGGAAATAGACATGGTAGCGCTGTGATGTATGGAGGTGAATCACCTCTTCCGTCGTTCGCTGGTGATAGGCAGCCACCGTCTCCAAATCAGGGCCCAATGCTTGGTCATAGCAGACGGGAATCTGCACTAATTTTGACGCTGGACGTTTTTGTTCCACCAGCTTTGTCAGCTTTTCTTCTGCCCATTGGCAAACATACTCGTAAGGAAAAGCATGCTGAATGACAAGTGGATCGTAGAAGATGGTGACGGTGGTATAGGATGGAACCGCTTCCAAAAAACCAGGGAAAGGATCGCTGCATATTACGTCTACGAAATTAAGAATTTGTTGATTCTTCTCGACGGAAATTGAACCGCCAAAATCGATGATGATGGATGTGTCACTTAAGGGAGAAAAATGTAGGTCATCCAAGCATACTCACCTCTTCCGTATTAAAATATTGTTAATAAAAAGTAAAAATATTGATGTAATTTTAACATATTTCTGAAAATATACAAATACTTTGTTACAATAACGTAGAGAATAATTGAAGGGGTTTAAGCTGAGATGAACTATATAAAGGTGATTCAGAATTCGCTTAACTATATTGAAGATAATCTTCTTAATGCCATAACCCTCAAAGATATTGCCAAGCATGTTCATGTATCACCCTGGCATTTTCATCGAATCTTTGGCTTATTAGTAGGCGAGACCACTGCTATGTATATTCGGAAGCGTCGATTCTCTCAAGCAGCCATGAGACTATTAGATTCTGATCATCGGATCATCGATATTGCAGTGAGTCTTGGATTCTCAAGTCATGAAGCCTTCACTCGTTCGTTCAAGCGGTTGATTGGAGTGACACCAGATCAATATCGACTCGATGAAAAGGCTACATTTCAGTACCCTAAGCTATCCTTTACAGAGAATGAATTGTTTTCGATGAATTCTCACTTTCCAGTTCCAGAGGTACAGATTCTTCGCTTAGATAGAATGGCAGTATGCGGTTTATCTTTAAGAAATCTACGAGTAGAGTCATCACCGAGCATGGAGCATAATCAAAGGAGGATTCAGGCGCTATGGAATGAGTTGTGCCATTTAGTTGAACGTCAACGTGAACAGGTGGGGGTTATTCTTCCAATAGGGGGTACACGCTATGATTATTTGGCAGGACTACGGATGACGGAAGATCTGCCACTAAAATTATCAGAGAGTGGGAAGAAGCTGGATACCCTGGAGATTCCTAGACAAACCTATGTGGTCTGCTCTCATCAGGGTTCAATGATTGAGGTACCGCTGTTATATCAATATCTCTTTGGCCATTGGTTTTCTAAGGTAGAGTATGAACCAGTCTTTGCACCAGAGTTGGAACTATACCATCATGACGGGGATGGTAAGTGGCGTGTGGAGATCCATCTTCCGATAAAATGAGCAAAAATTATCAAACGAACCATGGCCATTTCCTCTAAGCTAACAAGCGAAGGAGGATGTAACTAATGAAGAAAGGAAGTCTCATTCTACTATTAATCATCGTAACTTCGGGAAGTTTTTATTATGCAGTTGAAGTTGGTTGGCTGGCGTGGCTAGCGCCTCTTCCCTTTCTATTATTGGGGTCAAGGTTTTCAAGTTGGTCATTGTTTGCGATGGCGACGCTGAGCTATTGGATAGGCAGTCTGAGCTGGTGGAAGGCAGAGAGCTTCATTCTTAGTTTTCCTTTATTTCTAAGCTTTCATATGATCTATGCGCTTGTATTTGCAACCCTGATGGTATGGATTCGCAACAGTAAGGTAGTTTGGCTCTATCCCTTGGGGTGGACAGCCTTTGAATTTCTCGTCACGTTGCTATCACCGCATGGCACCTGGGGAAGCGTGGTCTATACCCAGACGGACTATCTACCATTGTTGCAAAATGCAGCGATTCTTGGCAGCTCTGGCGTTGTTTTCTTAGTTTGTTCTTTTCCAGCAGCACTGGCATACGTTCTTCAACAGAGGGTATGGAATAAAAAGATGGTGGGGAAAGCTGGACTTATCATCCTTGTCTTGCTATTAGCTGCAACTTGGGGATTTTTCCGGATCCATGGGCCTTTAGATGATACGCAGGTGCGAGTAGGGCTAACAGCTGCTAATGAAACGGTGCCCCATGTACGTTCAGAGATTGATTTGCAGAATATCCTGCTGGTGGAAGAGTCTATGAGTCAGATAGGCCTATTAAAGGAGCAAGGTGTAGAAATCGTCGTGCTTCCTGAGAAACTATTCTATGTTACCTCTGATTATCAAGTTGAGGTAGAATCGATTTTTGCAAAAGCTGCAGTTGATAATCAAGTATACCTAGTAGTTGGAATCAAGCTGGAGCAGCCCGATGGTTTGCATAATGTAGCATGGGTCTATGCACCTACTGGGGAAAGGTTCATCCAGTATGATAAAATTCATCTCATTCCAGGATTAGAGGGTGATTATGTCCATGGAAAGAGAGCGATGTGGTTGAATGATTTTCAACAAAGAATCGGCGTCGCTATTTGCAAGGATCTCGATTTTCCAACTACGATTCGTAGCTACGGTCAGGAACAGGTTGGCCTCCTTCTCGTTCCTGCTTGGGATTGGTTACATGCAGAGGAGATTCATGCGCGCATGGCCATTGTCCGCGGCATCGAAAACGGATTCTCCATCGCTCGTACATCCAAGGAAGGTCTTGTCACAGTTTCAGATAAGTACGGTCGAATCCTAGCCGAAAGCTCTACCTTTGAAGTGGAGCGTGCATCAGTTATTACAGATGTCCCAATCTCACCAACACAGACCACCTATAGTCGATGGGGAGATTGGTTTGCTTGGTTCGTAGTGCTTATCACTACCGTTGTAGGGTATAGATCATCTGTGAGAAAAAAATTCATCTCCCAGTAATTAAGATTTGAAAAAGCAGGGGATTCCCCTGCTATGCTTGTTGCCATATTTCGATTATCGTTAGAGGATATGGGGATACTTGGAGGAAGGGCAATACTGTTCAATCCTTTAACTTTAGATAATAAGGTCGTGAGCATATGAACCGTCAAAAGAAGCTTAAGACATATCAGCTTATCAATTTACTAGCATTTGCTTTAATGATTGTGATCAATGTACTGGCTGACACGCTGCCCTTCAATGGGATAACCACCAGTGAAGTAGCGAAGCTCTATCCCAATCTTTTTATGCCGGCAGATATTACTTTTGCCATCTGGGGTGTGATCTACCTGGCATTGGCCATGTATATCTTATTCCAATTTGGTATCTTCGTCAGAAAGGGTAAGGATCAAATCGATTTTGTTTTTAACGTTGGCTGGCTCTTTACCGTATCTGCCCTTGCCAATGTGAATTGGCTACTCTTCTGGCATAATCAACAAATTCTCTCGTCCCTATTCACATTGATTATCCTGTTGATTACCTTGGGGATGATTAACAAGCAATTACGGCGGCGCAAGCTCGTCTCCAATCGGGAGAAGTGGTTTGTTCATATTCCTTTTAGTATCTACTTTAGCTGGACCATGGTGGCAACGCTTGCTAATCTTAATACTTACCTCGTCGTAACAGGCATGGATGCTTTTGATGCCATGGGTCGTGTATGGACAGCGATGCTATTGCTGGTTGCAACTTTTATTGCGCTCATTTTCCTCGTGAAGCGTCATGACCTTGCTTATAGCCTTGTCACGATCTGGGCACTGCTCGGGATCATTCTGAAACAGGTTCAAACATACAACAGTGCTTATACTTCAGTTATCGTAACTAGCTCGCTATGCATCTTGCTCATTGTAGCTGGGATGGCCTATGTGTTATTGAAGAAGAAGGACCCCCAGCGCATATAGAATGAAGAACCAAATTGCCAAAATGAATACGGCTCCCCAGATTCCCTTCTGTTTCATGGGGGATGTCTTGGTGGGGTCGTTTTGTTGTGTTTGGCATGCTTGGTAAATATCTCGTGGAATCAGCTTAATAGCTAAGGTAATCCCAACAGGAATTAAGATCAAATCATCGAGGTAGCCTAGGACAGGAATAAAATCAGGAATAAGATCGATAGGACTGAGAGCATATGCTAGCACAAGGAAGATCACTGCCTTTGCATACCATGGCGTTTGCGGATGCAAAAAAGCGAGGTAGATGATGCTTAGAGAAGACTTGAGTTCCTTAGCCTTTAACTTTAACTGCTTCATATCCATCTGCAGAACTTCCTTTATTCGTATTTTTACGCTCAAGGTCATGGTAAGGTGAATGGAGCAAAAGATCAACATTACCATTTGGCAGGATCCCATGTTTTTTGCTACAATGAATTTCGTGGCTTGCTTGGTGTCACCAAGCGAAGCGGGTTGGGAGAGGGATTTGTACGTAAGAGGTAAGTCGACTTCAATGAAAACAAAGGAAGGATTATTTCAACTGGCTTCTCATGGCAGCACCATGAAAGGTGAGGTGCTGGCAGGAAGCATCGGATTTTTTACCATCGTCTATATTGTGGTGATTAATGCACTAATTCTCGCTGAGGCGGGGATTCCTTTTGAAGGAGCAGTATTCGCAACAATTCTAGCATCCTTCGTCGGATGTTTGGTGATGGCATTCTGGGCCAATGCCCCCATTCTGATCGTGCCAGGCATGGGGATTAATGCGATGTTTACCTATACCTTGGTGGAATCCATGGGCTTTCACTGGCAGGAGGCCCTGGCTGTTGTGCTCGTATCTGGATTTGCCTTTATGCTCATTGCTTTTTCCAGTTTAGCGCAGCGTCTAAACGAAGCGATCCCTGCCAGTCTCAAGGAGGCCATTAGTGTAGGGCTGGGCTTATTCCTAATGCTCATTGGCTTGGAAAAAGGTGGACTTGTGGTCCGTGGATCTGATGCCATTATCGCCCTTGGTGATCTCAGTGATTTAAAGGTGGTTGCCACCATCCTTACACTGCTCTTTACCTTACTCCTATTCCTCCGTGGTGTACGAGGAGATTTTTTATGGAGTATTCTCTTTGGTACAGGGCTTGCCTTTGCTTTTGGCATTCTACCACAGGTGGAACCTTCAAGATTGAACTTAACACCCTATGGTGAAGTATTCGGTCATTTCACCTTTGACCAAATTGCTCAGTTTCCGTTTTGGGTAGCGGTTTTCTCCATGACCATGGTGCTTGTCTTCGAGAATCTCGGGCTGGTCCAAAGTCATGTGAGTATGGCGAAGCAACCAGAGAAGTATCGTAAGTCCTTACAAGCGACAGCGGTGGCTACCTTTACCTCTGGGCTATTGGGGACTAGTCCAACCGTGGCCACGGTAGAGAGTACGGCTGCCATTGCTGCAGGAGGACGAACAGGATTAACTGCACTCACCACAGGCATTCTATTTTTGGCATCCATTCCGTTGATTCCCTATATGAAATGGATCCCTGATAGTGCCATTGCTCCCATCCTCATTGTGATCGGGAGCTTAATGGTGCAAAATATCCGCCACATCCAATTGCATGACTTAACTGAAGCTTTTCCTGCCATCTTTATTATTGTGATGATACCTTTCACCTACAGTATTGCCAATGGCATCGCCATCGGCTTCATCATGTACCCCATTCTCAAATTGGTGAATGGGAAGGGGAATGAGGTATCCATGCCCTTGTATGTTGTTTCAAGCCTATTTTTGCTCAACTTTGTATTACAGTATATCTAGGCTTGCAACATGTATCCATAGTTGGTAGTATATAAATTAAGAAAAGTTCGTCAATCATGTGAGAAAATATCACATGCTTGTACGGCGAAAGGAGTGGTGAATATGTTGCTAACCACGATCATTGAGGTGCTAGAGCAATAATTGAATGCTTAACCTAGAAGGGAACCTTTCGGCCGTAGTCTATTGATGTTTACACGGGCACGAGTCAGGTACTCGTGCTTTTTTGTATCCAAAAAAGCATTGGACCGCCGTAGAGTTACATTCTCTCTACGGTTTTTTTGATCTTAAAACTACGATAATATGGAGGAATATCCTTTGAAATTAATCCAATATGGGTGGAATCAGTACTGGCAGGAACAGTATGAGAATTTTATTGAAAAGGGTACGGATATGGAGGTAGGACGGGTAATCACCGCCCATCAAGAGCTTTATCGTGTAGCAACTAATGAGGGAGAAGTGTTAGCACAATTATCAGGACGGTTGCGTTATACAGGTGGCATAGATGGCACTTTACCAACCGTGGGAGATTGGGTGGTTCTTCAGATCCTTCAAGGTGAAGGTAAAGGAATTATCCACGGTATATTTCCACGGAGATCAAAGTTCTCACGGAAGGTAGCGGGAACAGAGGTGATGGAGCAGGTCGTTGCTGCTAATTTCGATACTGTTTGGTTGCTCCTTGCCTTGAATCAGGATTTTAATCTACGTCGCTTGGAACGCTATCTGATCACAGCATGGGAAAGTGGAGCTATTCCTGTGGTCGTACTGAGTAAAGCCGATCTCTGTACCGATGTAGATGTGAAGGTACATCAGGTGGAGGAAGTAGCAGTGGGTGTGGATGTCCAAGTAGTTAGTTCTTATCTGGATACAGGATTTGAAGGACTTCAGCCTTATATTCAAGCAGGAAAAACTGTAGCGATTCTAGGTTCTTCCGGAGTAGGGAAATCCACATTGGTCAATAAACTAGCGGAGCAAGAATTGCTTCGTGTTCAACAAATTCGAGACGGTGATGATAAGGGGAGACATACCACTACCCATCGTGAATTGATTACTCTCCCTGCAGGAGGGATGGTCATCGATACGCCAGGAATGCGCGAGTTGGGTTTGTGGGAGGGTAGCACAGGCATTGAGCATGTCTTTGAAGATATTGCAATTTTAGCTCAAGCTTGTCGCTTCCGTGACTGTCACCACCAACAGGAACCTGGTTGTGAGATCCAGGCTGCTTTACAGGATGGACGCTTATCTGCTGATCGTTACGCAAGCTATCTTAAGCTTCAGAAGGAACTGGCTTATGTGGAACGACAACAAAATCGGCAATTACAGCAAGTGGAAAAGCAACGGTATAAACAGATTGCAAAACACATCAAGCAGAAAGGGAAAAAGCGCTGATAAAGGGGAATGTAAATGAGAGTCTTTCTTTTCTTGGTTGGAGTAGGAATTCTAAGTAGCTTAACCTTCCCATTGTTTCTCTTCATATTGGACTGGGCGGGAATTGTGACTTTGGAGGCACCCACGCTTTGGTTGTCGGTATTCTATTCGATGGCAGGACCCATCGCCAGTTCTATACAGAAACCGCGTGATTACGGAAAAGCTGGCGAAAGCCGATTACAAGGAGTGTCAGTGCTCCATAGAGAAAAGGTAGCACAGGATAGAGATAGGGAATGAAGAGACTATTCATATAGGGTAGGTTGGTGTAAAAGCCTGAAGGCTCTAAAGAAAGGCGATTGCCCAGATAAGTATAAAACCAGGTGAGGTTCTCCTCATTCACATGTTCCTCTGTGATCGTACCATCAGGATAGATTTTAATTACATCAAACTCTTCAGCAGTGGTGGGAGACTGAAATGGGCTTGTCCGCTGGATGAGGATGGCTAAATATTCATCGCCGCTTTTCTCTAAGACCTGGATCATTTCAATCCCTGTCATATAGCGACTCAGATACTGCTTCTCCTCATAGACGGGCCAATTATGTAGGAGACGGAGGGATTTCCCATTCATCAGCAATTCAACGTCACCGACAGTATAGAGCTTCCCTTCATAGTTATATTGAATCTGGTTGGCTTGCTCACTGACGAGGGTCAAATTATAGTTTTTAAAGTGAATCAAATCTTGTTGGCTTAGCTTCTCCTTATCTTCGGTGAGAGTGTGCAATAGATAGTCGTTTTGCATTGATGTAAGGTAGATCTCTTCTTGCACCCACTGGATAATGGGCCAGATGGAGAGGATAAGGAGGAGAAGGCTACTCCAGAGGAGAGTACGCTGCATCATCATACCCCTTTCACCAAATTACACGATTTTGTTATCCATAACAGTCAATATACACCATGATTAGTAATTTATTATAGTACGAGAGACGGTTTTTGTCGATATAGAGATGATCAAAATGAAAAAGCGATTTTCGACAAGTCGAAGATCGCTTTTTCTATATATTAATAGGGAAGAGAGGGGGATACACAGAATTGATGTTGCGTTTTAAAGGATTCGATTAGAATCCACGAATGGCAACTACAGCTGGTCGTGGGATATGATCGCCAGGTCGATGAGGCCACTTACTTGTAGGTTGTGCAGGATCCTTGGTCTCTTCACCAGGATGTTGCACAGCAAGGAAGAGTGTCTTCTCATCAGGTGTAAACCAAGGACCAGTCAGTTCAGCCTCTACAGGTGCAGATGCAAATTGGAAGGCGTCACCCATCCGCTCACCACTAGTAGGAATGACGAAGACTCCATTGTTCATGAAGCTTTGGTAGACTCCCTTATTCAACTTACTTGAGGAGATATCGGTAACGGTCCAGAGATTGTTTTCACCATCGAAGGTGAGATTGTCTGGTGCACTGAAGCCACTCTGACGTCCACCAGCTGCAAAAATCTCAAAATCGAAGGTCAACGCACCGAGGTCATGATCCGTTTCGATGAAGCGGGTGATATGACCATGGATATTGCCATGCTTACTATTATTGGTGTGAGCGATATAGAGAGAGTGATCATCTGGATGAATCTCCACATCCTCAGGACGGTCAGTCGGTGTTGCGCCAAGGAAGATGGCAGCCTCATGGACATGAACAAGCACATCTGCTTGGGAGGTAAACTTCGCTAACATCTCTTCGTTTTTCTTCTCCGTCGCCTTCTTGCGCACTGCTTCTACCGTGATAGGTATCCAAGCACCCTTACTCATATCAGCTGCATAGAGAGTTCCTTCCTCTAAGAGGCGACTATTTTCTCGATCTTTTGCAGCATCGTACTTTCCTTTACTTACAAACTTGTAGACACAGGCACCAGTTTTGTCATCACCCATATAGACAACGATTCGTCCATCCTTAGAGAGACCCATGGCGGTGTTTTCATGATTAAAGCGGCCGAGTGCAGTGTGCTTACGTACAGCAAATTGTGAATCGAAGGGATCCACCTCAATCACCCAGCCATAATGGGTGGGATCTAGTGCCGCATCACGTGCGGTATATTCAAAATTCTCTTCACAGGAGAGGATGGTATTCCAAAGAGTAATGCCTCCAGAACAGTTGGCAAAGGTACCTTGCACCGTGGTTGCACCATTCACTGCTCTGCTACCCTTGGCAGCACCGGTTAATTGAAAGGGTGTTAAGCCTGTAATTCGCCGGTTATAGCGGGAATCAGTGATCATCTTCCACTTTCCATCCACTTGCTTCACTTCAATAATGGAACCACCTTGAACATAGAGAAGCTGCTCGATCTGCTTCTTCGTATAGCTTCCATTCTCTTTTTTTCCATGGACGAAGATTTCGCTAGAATACTCATGATTCACCCAGAGTAGACCGTGTGTATTGGAGCCTTGAAGTGGAATATAGCAGGTGAAATCATTATTAAAGCCAAAGGTGTCACCAGCCTTGTTGATCCGATCACCATAGGCAGCAATCACATCATAGGTATACCCTTGGGGTAATACCAATTCATCTGCATCAGTAGGAAGAATGGGGGTAAAACGAACCCCTTTCTTCTCAGGTAACTGAAACCATTCTTGACGAGGAGCCTTACCTGGGACAGGATCTGCTTTTGCTTTGGCCAAGACAGGGAGTCCTGTTGAAGCGACAGCGAGGGCGGCCATGCCGCTTCCCACATAGGTCAAAAACTTCCGACGATTCACTTCCATTTGATTCTCCATCTCCACACTCCTTTATATGGATGATTCCTCTGTTAATCATATTGTTCATCTCCATTGTAATGAGCCAATGTAAAGGACAGAGTAAGTTCATGTAAAAAGAAGGTGGATTTTTTGTACAAATTGGTGTAGGCTCAATCTATGTAAGTTAATCCTATGACCTAGTAATAATTTTATGGACTATTGGTTTGATAGAATGGATAACATAGGAATCGGGAGTGTGAAAGAGATTGAAAATAAATCAGATGCTGTATATGGTCTTATTTGCTGCACTTGTGGCTGTGATGGGTCTCTTTCCGCCTATCCCTCTACCCTTCAGCCCTGTTCCCATTACATTACAGACATTGGGAATTATGTTGGCTGGGAGCTTGCTTGGAGGTCGTAAGGGCTTCCTCAGTATGATCTTGTTTGCTTTCATCGCCCTATATCTCCCACTACTTGCAGGCGGGAGAACAGGTATGGGCTCCATTGTAAGTCCAACAGGCGGCTTCTTCCTAAGCTGGCCCGTAGCTGCAGCTGTAATCGGCTGGTTAAGTCTAGGCTGGTGGAAGAAGGCGGGTAAGGGCTTCGTGCAATTACTGGTCGCTAATCTGGTAGGAGGCATTCTTGTGATCTATCTCATTGGTGTCCCCTATATGGCCATGATGGCGGATTTATCATTACAGCAGGCCATGGTAGGTATGCTTGCCTTTATCCCAGGGGATATTCTAAAGGTGATCATCGCCAGTTATCTTGCTTATCAGCTGAATCGCGTCAATCCACGCTTAATTCAGCAGATGCAGGGGAAATGATGCAGCACAAATAGAAAAAAGCCCCATTCCATTGAAGTGCTGAACACCTCAATCAATGGATGGGACTTTTTTGCACGTTTACACGATAGAGTATTGAATTTCCAGTCATGTTATTGGGCTGTCCAGCCACCATCCACGGTGAATTCAGCGCCGGTTACCCACTTCGATTCATCAGAGGCAAGGTAGAGATCAAGGTAGGCTACATCCATGGGCTCACCAATACAGCCGATGGGATGTTGGGCACCTACCTTTTTGAAGTATTCTTCAGGAGTTAAGCCATAGCCTCGTGCTTCTTCTTCTGTTAATTCTGTATGGACATAACCAGGATGAACGGTGTTGACACGGATGGTATATTTTCTTTCTCCACAAGCGAGAGCAGCCGATTTGCTCATGATGGTAACAGCACCCTTGGAGGCGCAGTATGCAAAGAGCCCTGGTTCAGCGATCTGTCCATCAATGGATGAGCGATTGATAATGGAGCAGAGCTCACCGTTATCCCGCATGGTGAGAATGCCATACTTCGTGCCGAGGAAGACACCGGTAGAGTTCACAGTCATAATCCGATTCCAGTCCTCCAGCGTCGTATCAACAATATCTTTGGCGAGGGAGATACCTGCGTTATTTACAAGGATATTGAGCTTTCCATAAGTGCTGATTACCTCTTCCATGGCCTTTTGCCAGGCAGCTTCTTGGGAGACATCGAGGTGAATAAAGATGGCTTCACCATTATTTTGCCGAATCTCATCAACCGTCTTTCGAGCAGCGGCTTCTTGAATATCAGCTACGATAACCTTGGCACCTTCCTTAGCAAACAGGGTGGCGGTTGCCTTCCCGATTCCTGCGGCGCCTCCTGTAACCATTGCAGCTTTTCCATCAAGACGACCCATAATGATTCCTCCTCTTCCAAGATTGGGTATTCCCCTCTTTAATGTACTTTAATTCACAAGTGAAGGCAAGGTAGACTGTGAGAACATGGGATAGAAGCAAGAATGATGGAAGTATGAAAAAATTTACATTGCAATCTTACATAAGGTAGAATGTACGCATACAGACTGGGAAGATGAAATGAATAGTGGTAAAGGGGAGAACGGGATGAGCTTAACATTACTGGCCAATGCACAGGTTGAGACATTGGATCAAGCAGGTTGTCAATACGATGGGATTCTGATCAAGAACGATAAAATCCTTGCAGTAGGCAAGACCGGTGATTTACGTTTGCAAGGCGGTAGTCAGATTGAAGTAGAGTATGATCTCGCAGGTGCTTATGTGCTTCCTGGTTTAGTGGATAGTCACCTCCATCTCCTCTCCTATGGTCATTATCTTCAGCAACTCGATCTACGCCAGGTAACGACGAAGGAAGAGCTACGTCGCGTTATTGGAGAGCGTGTTTCCATGACACCTGTAGGCAAGTGGATCGTAGGAAGTGGCTGGGATGAGAACCGTTTCCCTCATCGAGAATTCATCACACTGGCTGAATTAAATCGTTGGGCGCCTGATCATCCGGTGTTATTGGCGCGTACTTGCTACCATACCTATATGGTGAATCAACGGGCCTATGAGCAAGCGGGCATCATCGAGAGCACGCCCAATCCCGAAGGTGGCCAATTTGGGTGCGATGGTGAAGGTGCTCTGAATGGGTATATTTATGAGCATGCTTATCGTCTCTTTGCAGCTGCCATTCCTCGACCGACGAAGGCAGAGCATCGCCAAGCATTATGCACAGCAGTGACAGCGGCACAGGCAAAGGGACTGGTGGGTGTCCATAGTGATGATTTGCGAGAATTACCAGTTTGGCAGGAGCTATTTCAGCTCTATGGGAAGGTGCTTGCCCAGCATCCACTTCATATTCATGAGCTCATTGATTCCCAACGATTGCAAGAGGTAAAGGATGCAGGGGTCTCCTATGGTCCACTATCTCCTAACTTCTCCGTGGGTGCGGTGAAATATTTTGCCGATGGTGCCCTCGGTGGAAGAACAGCATGGATGTCCGAAGCCTATCTAGATCGTCCTGGTAATCGAGGGATCTCCCAGTTTACCGATGAAGAGCTAGCTCAGCATGTGGCGGAGGCTGTAGCAGCAGGCTTACCTGTAGCGGTTCATGCCATTGGTGATGCAGCCGCAGCCCAAGTGATTCAAGCATTTGCAAAGCATCCCCCACAGCAAGGGCGCCATCGCCTTGTTCATGCCCAAGTCTTACGCCAAGAGCTGGTGCAGCAATTGGCTTCTCTTCCTTATGTGATTGCAGATATTCAACCGCGCTTTGTGGCTAGTGATTTTCCTTGGGCTGTGGATGCATTAGGGGAGGAACGGTTACAATATGGTTATGCGTGGAAGACCTTGCTAGATGCCGGTATTCCCTGCGCGGGAGGCTCTGATGCTCCCATTGAACCACTGGATCCGCTGTTAGGCATTCACGCTGCCGTAACCCGTCGTCATCCTGATGAGACTCATGAGGGATATTTCCCCCAAGAGAAGCTATCCATCCGCGAAGCCATTGGACTTTTTACACAGGGGAGTGCCTATGCAGCCATGATGGAAGGAAATCGCGGAAAAATTGCACCGGGATACAGTGCCGATTTTACCGTGCTCTCTCACAATCTATTAAGTCCATCCATGGCAGCAGAGCCCGACCAACTCCTTCAAGTGCAGGTACAAGGAACTATGGTGGCAGGGCAATGGGTGTATGGAATGGGGTTAAGTTAATCAAGTGATAGGATGGTAAGGCTCGATAATCAATCGTAAGAGAAGCAGGAAGGGTGAGGTAGATTGGGACCGTTTAGATTAATTCGAATCATCCAGAAATCAGTTCTTCCTCATACCGAAGAGGAGCTTGATGGCTGGCTAGAGCGAGCAAAGATGATACCTTCAATGGAACTACGAAAGCAAGCCATCGCTAGTATTCAGACCAAACATTTTCACTGTCAGGGAGGGACGGTCTATGCTGCGTTAGTAGCTAAGGAGTGGCGCCCCTCTTTGATCCGCCTTATCGTTGCGTTGCAGACCATTAGTGATTATCTCGATAATCTCTGTGATCGTAGCACCTCCATGGACGGTGCCCATTTTCATCAGCTTCATCAGGCGATGCTAGATGCTGTAGATCCTAAGCGATCAATACAGGATTATTATGCGCTGGGAACGGAACGAGAAGATGGCGGGTATCTAACCGCTTTGGTAGAGAACTGTCGCCAAATGATCGCATTGCTACCGAGCTATGAGTTGGTTCAGGAGCAGGTGACGCAGCAGGTGAATAACTATGTTCATCTACAAGTGTATAAGCATGTAGAGCGGAGCCAGCGGGAAGCGCTATTGTTGAAGTGGTGGCAGCGGTATCAGCCGATTTATCCTCAACTCTATTGGCAGGAGTTTGCTGCAGCCACCGGCTCCACATTAGGGATGTTCGCGCTGTTTGCAAAAGCCACCAACCCCTCTTTGGCAACTGAAGGGGTAGAGGAACTCTGCAACGCCTATTTTCCAGCCATCACAGGCTTACATATTTTATTAGATTACCTCATTGATCAGGAGGAGGATCGCAAGGGTGGCGATCTCAATTTTGTCCATTATTATGCCAACCCTCGTGAGATCATCGAGCGTCTTCGGCTCTTTGTTCAGGAGGCGAAGAAGAAAGCGAAGCAGCTCCATCCTTTTCATCGCCTCATTGTTGATGGCTTGCTAGCCATCTATCTCTCTGATCGGAAGGTAGCTGGTCAGGAGGATGTGGCACTAGTTGCACGTCAACTCCTGAGTGAAGCAGGCTGGCGAACCCGATATTTTGCATGGCAGGGGAAGCTGATTCGCCAGTTAACCCATTCATAATTCTGTCATCAACCCCATTGGACTTGGACAGTTTCAAGTTCAATGGGGTTCTGAATAAAATAAATGATGCGGAGATTTAACCTTTAGACGAATGGGATTTGTAATATTTCAAAGTTTAATGCTATGCAATGCAAGGAGCACCGATCAAGAACTGCATCTTCAATGGTTTGGAATACCCAACGATTGAGATGCGGTTCAAAAGGGGTGCTTTTTTATTTTCTTTTTTAAATTGCTGTAATAAACAGATTATTTATAAATATACTATTGCAATTATATTTATACATCATTATAATAAGCCTTAATATCATTTTTTGAGGTGATGAAATTTGAAAGTGGCCGTGATTGGTGTGACAGGGTATGGAGGTGCGGAGCTGCTGCGATTACTCTTAGCTCATCCCCAGTTTTCTGTAGCGGCGGTCTACACATCCTCGCAGGAGGGGCAACGCTTGGATGAGATTTACCCTCACTTGGCTGGGGTGAATCGAACGCTGGAAGCAATTGATGCGGAAGTCATTGCGAAGCAGACGGATCTGGTGTTCACAGCAACGCCGAGTGGGGTCTCCAGTCAATTAGTACCCCATCTGTTGGAGGCAGGTTGCCGGGTGGTGGACTTATCCGGAGATTTTCGCCTAAAGGAGACTGAATTATATGAACACTGGTATGGCTATGGGGCAGCACCGAAGGGCTGGGTTGATGAAGGAGTGTATGGTTTAACCGAGTGGGAACGGGAAGAGATTCAAGACGCATGTCTTGTGGCCAATCCAGGATGCTATCCTACCGCTACCTTACTGGGACTGGCTCCCCTTGTTCAGGAGGGTGTTGTGGAACCTGCCTCCATCATCATCGATGCTAAATCAGGGGTTTCTGGGGCAGGGCGTACACCTAGCCTCGGTAATCATTATGGTGAGGTGAATGAGAATCTAAAAATTTATAAAGTGAATGCCCACCAGCATATCCCAGAGATTGAGCAGATGTTGCAAAAATGGGGGGATGAAGAGCCCATCACCTTCAGCACGCATCTTGTACCCATGACGAGGGGAATTATGGCGACCATCTACGCAACAGTGAATCAAGAGATGACAGCAGAACGCCTATGGCAGCTCTATGCTCATTATTATGCAGGCGAGCCCTTTATCCGCTTACGACGAGCAGGAACCTTCCCAGCCACGAAGGAAGTGACAGGCTCAAACTATTGTGACCTTGGGCTCGCTTATGATGAACGGACAGGACGGATCACGGTTGTTAGTGTCATTGATAATTTAATGAAGGGTGCAGCAGGGCAGGCCGTTCAAAATGCCAACCTGATGTGTGGATGGGATGAAGCGTTAGGTTTGAACTTCACGCCCATCTATCCATAGCACCCAAGGAAAGGGGAGAAAGCAATTGAACACCATGGATGAGGTGATCAAAGTAGAGGACGGCTCCATCATTACACCTCAGGGTTTTTCAGCAGCAGGGCTTCATACGGGGGTGAAGCGAAAACGAAACGATCTAGGGATTCTTCTTAGTACGGTACCCGCTGAGGCGGCAGCGGTCTATACCATGAATCGGGTGAAGGCAGCTCCCATTGGCGTAACCAAGGCTAGTCTTCAGCAGGAAGGCCGGCTACAAGCGGTGATTGTCAATAGTGGGAATGCCAATGCCTGCACAGGGAAGCAAGGGATTACCGATGCTTATACCATGCGGGCTGTGACCGCCCAGCAATTTTCCCTGCAGGAACATCATGTGGCTGTTGCCTCCACAGGGGTGATCGGTCAGGCCATGCCCATGGAGAAGATCGTACCGGGAATTGCCCAATTACATCCGGAAGTGGATGATCTCGCTGCAGAGGCGTTTGCCCAGGCCATTCTTACCACCGATACAAGGGAGAAGTCATCATGCTACCAGACAACCATTGATGGAAAGCTCGTAACCTTAGCGGGCATCGCCAAGGGCTCCGGGATGATTGCACCTAATATGGCGACCATGCTCGCCTTTATTACCACCGATGCGGTCATACAGCATGATGTACTGCAGCAGGAGCTCCGAGTGGTGACGGATGTAACCTTTAACCGGATCACGGTGGATGGAGATACATCAACCAATGACATGGTCATCGTCATGGCCAATGGCCTTGCAGGTAACGAGCCGTTAACGCCAGACCATACGGAGTGGTGGAAGTTTGAGGAGCTTCTCCTCAAGGTATGCGAGGATTTAGCTCGCATGATCGCCCGCGATGGTGAAGGGGCAACGAAACTGATTGAGGTAGAGGTCTTCGGTGCTGAGGGGGATGAGGAGGCAGGGAAGGTGGCGAAGGCAGTGGTGGGCTCCGATCTTGTGAAAACCGCCATCTATGGGGAAGACCCTAACTGGGGGCGGATCATGATGGCTATTGGAAAGAGTGGTGTTCCCATCGATCCTGATCTCGTGGATATCGCCATTGGACCGTTTCAGATGATAAATCGTAGTCAACCACTCGCTTTTTCAGACGAGGGGATTCGTCATTATTTAGCCAATGAGGAGATTCAGATCTCCATCCACTTGAATCAAGGAGAGGGCTATGGAAAGGCCTGGGGCTGCGATCTCACCTATGCCTATGTACGCATCAACGCCAGTTATACAACGTGAGGTCTGCGGTGTTAATGTGCTCAAGGTGCTTGGAAAGCAAAGATTGGTCAAGAGGCGTAGAAGGGAGAGGATGAGATGGGCGAAATTGGTGGCGAGATCATTATCGTCAAATGTGGAGGGAGCGTATTAGAGAGCCTATCTGATGAGTTTTTCCAAAGCATCAAAGCATTAAAGGAGGCAGGTAAGCAACCGATCATCGTTCATGGTGGCGGACCAAGCATTCAGCAGCTGCTGGAACAGTTAAAGATTGAGAGTCAATTCGTGGATGGGCTGAGAAAAACATCGACCGCGGTGCTACGTGTGGTGGATCTGGTTCTATCAGGAGAACTGAATGGAATGCTGGTTCGTCGTTTACAAAAGGCAGGGGTGGCTGCGGTGGGACTTTCAGGATATGATGGCGGTCTCCTCAAGGCGAAGGCCAAGGATGTGGAGCGACTAGGTCTCGTTGGTGAAGTGATGGAGGTGAATGCGTCCTTCCTCCATCAGTTGCTAGCCATGGAGATGGTTCCAGTCATCGCTCCAGTTGCCATGGGGCTAGACGGTGCCGATCGCTACAATGTTAATGCCGATTCGGCCGCTGGGGCTATTGCAGCAGCTCTAGGTGCCAGCAAGCTCCTCTTCGTCACTGATGTGGCAGGCATCATCATTAATAATCAGGTCATCGAGGAAGTGACCACTGCGGATATCCATGCCATGGTTGCTGATGGCACAATCTATGGCGGGATGCTCCCGAAGGTGGAGGCAGCGCTCCACAGTCTCCAGGGTGGTATCCATGAAGCGATGATTGTAAGTGGATTAAGCAGTCTAATGGTAGGAGGAGAAATGATGGGAACAACCATTAAGAAGAGTACGGGGGTGCTAGAATGAGTGCGTTATTTCCAACATATCAGCGCTGGGATCTAGAGATTACCCATGGGGAGGGTGCTTGGGTCACCGCCCGTGATGGGAAACGCTATCTTGACTTTATCGCAGGTATTGCCGTCTGTAATCTAGGCCATCGTCATCCGAAGGTGCTTGAAGCAGTCCATGCCCAATTAGATCAGGTATGGCATGTCTCCAATCTTTTTCAAAATTCCTTGCAAGAGGAGGTGGCAGAGCGTCTCGTTCAGCATAGCTCTGGTGATCGGGTCTTTTTCTGCAATAGTGGGGCAGAAGCCAATGAAGCGGCGATTAAACTAGCGCGAAAGGCAACAGGAAAATGGAAAATCATCACCTTCGAGCAGTCCTTCCATGGCAGGACCTTCGCGACCATGGCTGCCACCGGTCAGGATAAGGTGAAGGTTGGCTACGGACCCATGTTACCTACCTTCGTCTATGTCCCCTATAACGATGTGGAACAGCTTCAGCAAGCGATGGATCAGGAAACAGCAGCCATCATGTTAGAGGTGATTCAAGGGGAAGGCGGCGTGAATCCTGGGGATCCCTCCTTTATCCAAGCAGCAGAGCAGCTGTGCAGAGAGTATGGAGCCTTGCTCATTGTAGATGAGGTGCAGACAGGGATCGGGAGAACAGGTAAACCCTTTGCCTATCAGCATTATGGAATATCTCCAGATATCATCAGCGTGGCCAAGGGATTAGGGAATGGTTTTCCAGTGGGCGCAGTGATTGGGAAGGAACAGCTATTGGAGGCCTTTGGTCCAGGAAGTCATGGCTCCACCTTTGGCGGGAACCCTTTAGCCATGGCAGCAGCTAATGCTACCCTGCAAGTGATCTTTGAAGAGAGCTTTCTCCAAGATGTGGTGGCAAAAGGTGAGTATCTGAAAAAGCAATTAGAAGCGCGGCTTGCTGGTTTACCAGGCTTGCAGGAGATCCGGGGGCAAGGCTTAATCCTGGGGATTGAGACCTCGTTTGAGGTAGCGCCACTCCTTGCTATAATGCGGGAAAAACAACTACTGACATTGGGCGCAGGTCCTCATGTGATCCGTCTCTTACCTCCAATCATTGTATCGAAGGAGGAGATGGATGAAGCGGTGGATCGGATTATGGCGGCTTGGAAAGAGTATATGAACTAGCCATTGAGAAGGCGCTAGCATTGGGAGCGGCCTTCTTTTTTTCTCCCTAGGTTCAAAAAGGAATAAGTAGGAATTGAATAGCTATTGCACCATTCCAACCATATTATGTACAATAATAAATAAGAATTGATGAAAGCGGTTACAAAACGTCGAAAGGCTAGGGAAAAAAGCACACTGATGGTTGGAGTGGCTATAGAGAGAACCCCTTGGATCTAGGTAGAGGAGGATGGAGATGGCAGAACAGTTGATGAAGAATTTTTTCTTATTCATGTCGAAAAATCGGACATTAAATCAAGCGGCAAAAAAATGGGGCTTGAAGTTTGGTGCAGCCCGCTTTGTGGCAGGGGAAACGGTGGATCAGGTGATCCAGAAGATCCGCCAATTGAATGAACAAGGCCTGGAATGTACGGTGGACTATCTCGGGGAGTTTGTCTCCAAGGTGGAGGAGGCAGAGGAGATGGCTACTATGTGTATTCGTACATTAGAGGCGATCCACGAACATGGGGTGAAGAGCAATCTTTCTTTAAAGCTGACCTCCTTAGGATTGGATATTGATCGGGAGCTCTGCATCCGTAATATGCGGGGGATCTTAGATACCGCCCGTTCCCATGGGAATTTCGTCCGCATCGATATGGAGGATTATTCCCATTTAGAGGTGACCCTCTCCATCTTACGCCAGCTTCGTGAGGAAGGTTATGAGAATGTAGGGACCGTAATTCAAGCATATCTATATCGAACAGCAGAGGATGTGCAGGCATTAGGGGAGGAGGGTTTCAATCTCCGCCTGGTGAAGGGAGCTTATAAGGAGCCAGCTACTGTCGCCTTCCCAGAGAAAGGCGATGTAGACGAGAATTATAAGAAGATCATCCGCATGCATCTCTTAAGCGGTGCCTATACCGCCATCGCCACCCATGATGAGGCGATGATTCAGTATACGAAGCAGGTGGTAGCGGAAGAGGAGATTCCTCTGGATCGTTTCGAGTTCCAGATGCTCTATGGCATCCGCTCCCAACGACAGCTGGAATTGGCGAAGGAAGGCTATAAGATGCGTGTCTATGTGCCCTATGGTAATGACTGGTATGGCTACTTCATGCGCCGTTTAGCCGAACGTCCAGCCAACGTGGCCTTTGTGTTGAAAGGTATGTTTAAAAAATAAGGAAGGCTATATCTTTATGCGCAGCATCACGCCCCTGTGAACGAGATGAATTTGTCTCGAAGCGGGGGATGTTTTTTGACTTTTTCTTGCGTATACTTAATGCGTGTACCTAAGTGGCTTCGAGGTGCAATGAGGAAACAAGTGACTAAATCAATCCGTACCATGAGACCATATAAAATAGATCGTAAAATATCATCACAGGGGGATTAAGGAAGATGACTCCAGCAGGAACAGGTCGAGGACAGGGTAGAAAATCAAATCAATCAAGACCAACAAGTGGACCAAGAAAGTCAAGAGGCCCAAGAGATAGCAAAGAGACCAGGGATAAGAGAGAGCCAAGAGAATCAAGAGAACCAAGAGAACAGAAACAGCGGCATGGTCAAGGTTCGAAGCGGTATTCCAAACGGGAATCCATCGTCGGGAAATACCTTCCCATTACCATTAAAAGCATCGGGATCAATGGGGAGGGAATTGGTTACTACCAGAAGAAGATCATCTTCGTACCGGGTGCACTTCCCCAGGAAGAAGTGATGGTGATGGTTATCGATGAGAATGAGAGGTTTGCCCGGGGTAAGCTGGTCAGTATTAAAAACCCATCATCACAGCGCCTTACCCCTCCATGCGAACAGTATGAAGCATGCGGAGGCTGCCAGCTTCAGCATCTTGATTATGCAGGCCAATTGGAGGCAAAACGGCAGATCGTTATCGACTCCTTTCAAAAATATGTTCCAAATCTCCATGTCGAAGTGAAGCCTACCATGGGAATGGAGAATCCCTGGGGCTATCGTAATAAAATACAGGTTCAGGTAGGACGAGGTGCCAAGGGCGAGCTACTCACAGGTCTCTACGAAATGGGGAGCCATAACCTGGTGGAGATGTCATCTTGTCAGGTTCATCATCCGAAGCTGAACCACATCTTGAATGTGACGAAGAAGCTATTGGCAGATTTCAAGGTGCCTCCCTATGATGAACGGAAGGATACTGGTGTGATCCGAACCATTGTAGCCCGCTACGCCTTTGCCACGAATCAAGCGCAGCTAACATTGGTAACCGCCACCGACAATCTTCCACGACTCAAGGAATTGGTGTTAGAGCTGCGCTTCCAGCTCCCAGAGTTAGTCACCATTGCCCAAAATATCAATCCCATCAAGACTTCCCTCGTCTTCGGGAATGATACGCGTATTCTCTGGGGTCAAGAGCAGATAGAAGAGCGACTAGGCGAACTGAGCTATGCCCTCTCTCCACGTTCCTTTTTCCAGTTGAATCCACAGCAAACCGTGCACCTCTACCATGAGGTGAAGCGCCAAGCACAATTAACAGGAACGGAAAACGTCGTGGATGCCTACTGTGGCTCTGGCACCATTGCTCTCTGGCTAGCCCAAGATGCTGCTGAGGTACGAGGAATGGATATTACCCCAGAGGCCATTGAAGATGCCTGGGCCAATGCAGAGCGGAATGGGATCAAAAACGTACAGTTTCTAACAGGCAAAGCTGAAGAGGTCCTCCCTGCCTGGGTGGAAGAGGGCTTCATTCCCGATGTACTCGTCGTAGACCCTCCACGGACAGGACTCGATTCCAGTCTGATCCGCACGATCCTAAAAGTCCAACCGCAGCGCATGGTCTACGTCTCCTGTAATCCTTCTACCCTCGCAAAGAATGTGGCAGAGCTGGTAGCAGGCGGATATGAAGTGGCCGAGGTGCAGCCGGTGGATATGTTTCCGATGACGAGCCATGTTGAGACTATAGTAGCACTATACAAAAAAGACTAATCATATTTGCCTATATACCGCTAAAAACCAAGCTTTTCACCTTTAAGATGAATATTGCAAATTATCGTAATAAAGAACTGAAAGATGAAATTATCGTAAGACTTGGCTTTTGGATGTGAAATGTAGGGATATAAGAAACTAAATACTAAATTTGAATCCACTGGTATAATATCGGTGGATTTTTCTTTGAAATTATTTCCAAATTAAGGTGGGCATATATTATAACATTTGTTATAATATAAAGTGACGTGCTGGAGGTGTATGGAATGGATTTTGCCCAAACAGTAAAAGAGATTAGAACAAAACTGAATATGAGTCAGGAACAGCTGGCTAGAGAGCTTCATGTCAGCTTTGCCACGGTGAATCGGTGGGAAAATGGAAAGAACAGCCCCAATATGCTTGCAAAGAAATCACTTTATGATTTTTGCAAAGAAAAAGGATTGGATGAAGTATTGATTAAGCATTTACTGGATTATTAAACTAAATAGATGAAAATATGGGAGGGTTATAATAATGATTACAGGTGAGTTAAGAAGTAAGGTAGATAAAATATGGGAGATATTTTGGACCGGTGGGATTACCAATCCGCTGTCTGTTATTGAGCAGTTTACCTACCTTTTATTTATAAAAGGACTTGATGACAAGCAAAAGGAAGAAGAAAAGCTGGCGGAGTTTGTAGGTACAGACTTTAATAAAATATTTAATGATGATCAGCAAAACCTAAGATGGCATAAATTCAAGCAAATGAGTGCTTCTGACATGTATGAAACAGTTTCAAAAAAAGTGTTTCCATTTATCAAGACTATGCATGGTGATAAGGATTCAGCTTTTACCAAATACATGGATGATGCCATCTTTATGATTCCAACACCACAGATGTTAGAAAAGATTGTTACAAATATTGACGGACTACCTGTTAAAGAAGGCAATACAACAGATGATACCAAAGGGGATTTATACGAGTATTTGCTTTCTAAGGTAGCAACAGCAGGAACAAATGGACAGTTTAGAACACCTAGACACATCATCAAAATGATGGTGGATTTGATGCAGCCAACACCTACGGATATTATTGTTGACCCTGCAGCCGGTTCAGCAGGATTCCTTGTTGAAGCAGGGGAGTATCTAAAACGAAATAATGAGGATATGTTCACCATTAAAGAACTGAAGGACCATTATCACAATGACATGTTCTTCGGTAATGACATGGACAGAACTATGCTTCGTATCGGTGCTATGAACATGATGCTTCATGGTGTTGATAGACCAAATATTGAATATAGGGATTCATTATCAGAAAGCAATAAAGATAGAGAAAAATACACACTTGTCCTAGCAAATCCACCTTTTAAAGGATCGCTTGACTATGACAGTGTATCGGCAGACCTATTGAAAGTGACAAAAACTAAGAAGACAGAGCTTTTATTCTTAGCCCTTTTCTTAAGAATTCTTAAAAAAGGCGGCAGATGTGCATCTATCGTACCAGATGGCGTATTATTCGGTAGCTCTAATGCCCATAAATCCATTCGTAAAGAAATTGTTGAAAATCATCAGCTTCAAGCAATTATCTCCATGCCTAGTGGCGTGTTCAAGCCTTACGCTGGGGTTTCAACTGCTATTATGATTTTCACGAAGACTGATGCAGGCGGTACAGATAAAGTCTGGTTTTATGATATGCAGGCAGATGGCTTATCCCTTGATGATAAGCGTCAACCAGTGGATGCTAACGACATTCCTGATATTATCAGCCGTTACCATAACCTTGAAAATGAAAAGGATAGAAAGCGTACGGAGAAGTCATTCTATGTTCTTAAAGAGGAAATTGTAAAGTATGATTATGACTTATCTATCAATAGATATAAAGAAATTGAATATGACGAAGTGGAGTATGAAGCACCAAAGATTATTATTCAAAGAATCAAAGAGTTAGAACAGCAGATTCTTGATGGTCTTAATGACATTGAGAGGATGGTGTAAAATATGGAGCTAAAACGTCTAGGTGATTATGTAAAGATCAAAACAGGGAAATTAGATGCTAATGCTAGTAGCGAGAATGGAGAGTATCCATTCTTTACATGCTCAGTGAACAATCTTTGGATTGATAATTTTGCATATGATTGTGAATGTGTATTAATTGCTGGGAATGGCGATTTAAATGTTAAATATTATGAAGGAAAGTTTAATGCCTATCAGAGGACTTATATAGTTGAGTCAAATGATAAGACAGTACTTGATGTAAGATTTTTGTACTACTTCATGAATAAGTACATTGACATCCTTAGAAATAATTCGATTGGTGGAGTAATCAAGTATATTAAATTGGGTGCTCTTACAGATGCTCAAATTCCGTTACCACCCCTCGAAATCCAAAAGAAAATCGTTGAAGTATTGGACAAGGCTCAGGGGCTTATTGATGCACGAAAAGAGCAAATTAGGCTGATGGATGAGTTGATTCAGTCGGTGTTTTATGAAATGTTTGGTGATCCTGTGACAAATTCGAAGGGGTGGGAAACTGGGACTATTAATGATTTAACATCGAAAACACAATATGGCACAAGCAAAAAAGCACATGAAACTGACGGTGAGTATCCTGTGTTAAGAATGAATAATATTACTTATACTGGGGGATGGGATTTTTCAAGTTTAAAATATGTAGATTTAAATGAGAAAGAGTTAGAAAAATATTTGGTTAATGAAGGAGAAATGCTATTTAACAGGACTAATAGCAAAGAGCTTGTTGGTAAGGCAGCTGTATATAGAGAAAATAAACCAATGGCTTATGCAGGATACTTGGTCAAACTTATAACAAACACAAGAGGGAATACAGAGTATATTTCTGCATACTTGAATTCTAAACATGGCAAGGCTACTTTATTAAATATGGCAAAAAGTATTGTTGGGATGGCTAATATTAATGCTGAAGAGCTAAAGAAGATAAGAATAAATCTGCCACCAATAGATTTACAGAACGATTTCGCAGCTATTGTATCTAAAATAGAAAAAGAAAGAAAAAAACTTAGTGAATCAATCAGAGATTATGAAGATAGCTATTCTTCAATTATGCAAAAGGCATTCGTTGGAAAATTATTTTAATTGAAACGGGGTGGAGTGATGAGACTAATAAAAATAAAAATGCTGAGTGATTATAAGCTTTTCAAGCAGAATCAAGAATTTGTTTTTGGCGATGACTCCACCCTTGGAATAGTTGGCATAAATGGCAGTGGCAAATCAATTCTACTTGAACTGATATCCAAAATATTTGTTGATGCTAGTAACCAAATAACTCAGAAGAATTACTCAAGTGATATAAGCTATGAAGCTATTTATTCATTGCAGAAAGATCATATGATTGAAAGCGTTTTAGTAGGAATAGGTGGGCAATGGGAAGCTACTGATTATGTGTTAATTAAGTTAGAAAATCAATCACAGCATTTCAAAATGATAATTTCAAATGGGAGAGATGAATTTGAAATAAAAAACATTAACATATATTACGTATTCTTTCCCAGAAAGATTGTGGTTTACTCATCTGGTCATAATGAAGGAATTAGTGATGAAATCATTAACTATAAGCTTTACTCTTTGGCAGAAAAGGACAGTCAGAAGATTAAGAAGAATAATTACGGCGAGGTTATCAATAAGGGTATTCTTGATCGCTACAATGAATTGTTTTACTATTTTGATGATACGATAAGTAAATTGGCTATCCTTACTTCATTTATGTTTGAGTCTGAATATCAAGGAATTCTATCAGAATTTTTTGAAAAGGCATTAGTGACTTCCTTTAAGATAAGATTGGATAAGAAAGATATATATGATGAGGATATTTACTTCGATGAGAAGGCTTCATATCTATTAAATGAAATTATGAGCTATGCAAATACAGTTCATGTAAATGAAAACGGATTTGAGTATTATGAGTTTCATGCACCAGAGAATAGAGACCGGGAACAAATGTCCTTATTAGCCTTTTTTGAAGGACTGCAAAGGCTTTATGACTACAATATTTATAAAATTAAGAAAAGGACTCTAAACAGAATCATATACGGGAATGAAAAAAGCAAGAAATCTTTAGTCGATTGGAATATTGCAAATCATAGAGTGTTTGAACTACTTGAAATGACCTTCAAAACTGAAAACGGCTCTGAACTGGAATTGAGAAATTTTTCTGATGGAGAGTACCAAGTGCTACAACTGATTAGCATACTCAGTATCTTTTACGGAAGTAACATTTTATTTTTATTAGATGAGCCAGAGACACATTTTAATCCAAGTTGGAAGTCTTTGTTTGTCTCAAAAGTAAAATCAATGCTTAATCCAATGTCACAAGTTGTATTTTCATCACATAATCCGGAAGTAATAACAGATTTAAGAAAAACAAGTGTTGTTAGCATGAAGAGAGGCGTGCAAAGTGGATTGCAAATTGAGACTTTTGGAGCTAATCCAAATATGATAAGTGCAAATTTATTTGACAAGAGAAACACTGTGGCAGAATTGGCTAAACAGGAAATCAATATATTTAGGAACAAAATTAATCAAACTACTAGTCATCAAGACTTAGAGGAACTTAAGCATGAAATTGAAAATGTGCTAGGCGATTCATCAGAACGCTTGATGCTGATCATTGAGATTCAAAAGAGGATGATGTAAATGTGGTACTTTTATAATGAATTTGAAAATGAAAAATTAGAGAGTCTTATAAACCAAATAAATAGTGTATTCGTTAATATTTTCTCATCTGTAGTGTTTAAGTATCCAAGCTGGATGAATGAGATCAAACTCAAAAGTGATTTTGAAGAGTTTAAAGGTAAGTTTGAGTTAAGTCAGCAAGTGGAAAAAGATAAGTTAGCGGATGCCTTCAGAAAGAATATTCAAGTTGAAAATATATGTAATATGACCATTGATCCGATTTCTTATGAGGGTTTACTTAGTGGATCAAGCGAAGATTTTGTACAATGTATAAGGGCTTTAAAAACAATACAGGACTATTTATATGATAATTTATTGAAACTAAAGGGTCTTGTTGAAGAAGTAGGAACTCTCAAAAATTATTATGAAAAGTTTTATGATGAATCAATAGAATATGTTTGTCCATTTTGTGGAATAGAACCTATGCTAACGTCAAAAGACCAATTTCGAGAGGCTTTTGATCATTATCTACCACGATCAAAATATCCATTCGTTTCATTACTGAGGAAAAATCTTTTTCCTATTTGTCATACGTGTAATTCTACATATAAAGGTGATAAGAATCCTAGAGATTATGGTAAAGTGTTTTATCCATTTACGAGAGACGATAATGACTGTGAGCCTGTTTTTACTATTCGAACTGGTGTTATTGAAAATCTTGAAATAAATAGCCAGCGTTTTCAAGGTGAGATAGAGACTTGGAATGAAGTGTTTGGAATTAAAGATCGGATAAGAAATTTTGCTGAAGTAAATCTTAGTGGATGGATGTCAAATGTTTCTGAAGCTGTTGGTATTTACAATATTGATTTAGAAACAGCAAAAAATGCTGAAATAGAAAGATGTAAATCAAATAAAATGCAAGATCATAAATTTATAAAGAAAGCGACTTTAGAAGCATTATAGTTATAAAAGGGGGAATACCATGTGCTACAACTTTGATTTCCTGAAAAAAGAAGAAAAATATAAGGACTTTACATACGCCTGTATCGAAGCTGAAAAGAGCTTGGTGGTTTCCTATGCCAGTACAGCGATTCTTGCACGTAGAGCCTTGGAATTGGCTGTTAAGTGGGTCTTTTCTTATGACCATGAACTTGAAGCACCTTATCAGGATAATCTAGCATCTTTGATTCATGATTATCGGTTTAAAGGGATTATTGATACGAAACTCTTCCCAATGATTAAGTATATTCAACAAATCGGCAATAAAGCAGTCCATTCGGCTGCACCTATTACAAGAGAGCAGGCAGTGCTTGCCCTTCACAATCTATTTGAATTTATTTCGTGGATTGATTATTGTTATTCAGATGTTTATGAAGAGATTGCCTTCGATGAAAGCTTACTTGGAGATAATGAAAAAGAGAAAAAGACAAGAGATGAGCTAAAAGACCTTTATGACCGATTGGGTGCTAAAGACCGTAAACTTGAAGAGATTATCAAGGAAAATGAAGAACTAAGGCGTACTAATGCAGCCAAGCGTATTGATAATAAGAAAAACCGTGAGTTTAAAGTTGATGAGATTTCTGAATTCAAGACAAGGAAGATGTATATTGATTTAGAAATTGAGCTTAACGGCTGGATTATCGGCAAGGATTGTCTAGAGGAAGTTGAAGTGGAAGGTATGCCTAATCAAGCAGGTCTAGGTTATGTAGACTATGTCCTTTTTGGTGATAATGGCAAACCACTGGCAGTTATTGAAGCCAAGAAAACCAGTGTAAATCCACGTGTAGGTCAGATACAAGCGCAGCGTTATGCAGATTGCCTAGAAAAACAGTACAAGGTTAGACCGGCAATTTTCTACACGAACGGTTTTGAATATTATTTATGGGATGATGCCAGCTATCCAGAGCGCTTAGTATCAGGTATTTATACGAAAGAAGAACTGGAGTGGCTACACTTTAAACGAGAAAACAAATCATCTTTGAAAGACCCTATAATAAACGATGATATCACCAATCGTCACTATCAAAAGATGGCTATTACAGCGGTGTGTGATACCCTTGAAAAAGGCAATCGTAAGGCTCTACTTGTTATGGCAACAGGTTCAGGAAAGACAAGGACCGCCATATCAACAGTAGATGTATTGATTAAAAGAGGTTGGGTTAAAAATATTCTTTTCCTTGCTGACCGTACAGCATTAGTAAAACAGGCAAAGAAGAATTTTAAGGCACTGTTACCGGAACTGTCTCTTTGTAACCTATTAGACAGTAAGGACAACCCAGAAAGTAGGATGGTGTTTTCAACTTATCCAACAATGATGAATGCCATTGATGATGTAAAAAACAAACGAAGTGAAAAGCTTTTTACTAGTGGACACTTCGACCTGATTATTATTGATGAAAGTCACCGAAGTATTTATAAAAAATATCAGGATATTTTCAATTACTTTGATGCCATTTTATTAGGACTTACAGCAACACCTAAAAATGACCTTGATAAGAACACCTATACCATTTTTGAACTTGAAAATAATGTACCTACTTATGCATATGAGTTAGGTGAAGCTATTGAAGATGGCTATTTGGTGCCTTATCATACCATAGAAACTAAGATGAAATTCCTTGAAGAAGGCATTCATTATGATGACCTGACAGATGAAGAAAAAGAACAGTTTGAAGAAACCTTTGATGATGATGTAAAAGACATCAGTGGGGAAGCATTGAATTCATTCCTGTTTAATGACAACACCATTGATACAGTCCTTCAAGAACTGATGAAAAAAGGATTAAAAGTTGAAGGTGGCGACAAGCTGGGCAAAACCATTATCTTTGCCAAGAATAAAAAACATGCAGACTTTATCGTAAAACGCTTTAATAGCCTTTACCCTGAATACCATGGTAACTTTGCTAAACTTGTTTATACGGGTATCAATTATGTAGAAAGTACTATGGATGACTTTGAAGTAAAAACAAAGCTGCCGCAAATAGCTGTATCTGTGGATATGTTGGATACTGGTATTGATATTCCTGAGATACTAAATCTTGTTTTCTTCAAAAAGGTGCGTTCAAAAACTAAGTTTTGGCAGATGATTGGCCGTGGCACTAGATTATGTGAAGATTTATATGGTGTGGGATTGGATAAAGAAGGCTTTAGAATCTTTGACTACTGTGGTAACTTTGAGTTCTTTAGAACCAATAAAAACGGTAAAGAAGCCAAGATGATGAAGTCACTCACAGAAAATCTTTTCAATATCCGTATTGGCATCATAAAAGAGCTGCAAATCATGGATTATCAGACTGAAGAATACATTGAGCATAGAAATGCTCTGATTGAAGGTGTTTTGAAGGAAATAAAGAGCATTGATGAGAGTAAGTTCAATGCAAGAATGAAACTTCAAATCATTCATAAGTTCAATCAAGAAAGCGGATTTGAAAGTCTATCTGATGCTGATGTAAGAGATATTGAAGAACACATTGCGCCACTTGTACCAGCCATCGATGATGACGAATTAGCCAAGCGATTTGATTATTTAATGTATACCATCGAGTATGCTGATATTAAGCGCGTACCAGCTTCAAAGCCTAAGAATCGTGTTGTAAGTACAGCAGAAAAACTCACATTCAAAGGCACCATTGAGAAGGTCAAACAGCAAGAAGAACTGATCTATAAAGTTCAGACCAATGAATATTGGGAAGCAGCAGATATTTTTGACCATGAAGAAGTCCGTGAAGCGTTGAGGGACTTAATCAAATACCTAGATAGCAAGTCGGGCGAAATTTACTATACTAATTTTACTGATGAAATTATGGAAACAAAAGAAAGCCCTGGTGAATATTCAGTCAATGACATGCAGAGCTATCGTAAAAAGGTCAATAAGTACTTAATGGACCACCAGAATGACATGGTGATCTATAAACTTAGAAATAATAAACCTTTAACAGAAGATGATATTAAGTATTTTGAAAAGATACTTTGGCAGGAACTCGGTACAAGAGAAGACTATGAAAAAGAGTTTGGTGACGAGCCATTGCTCAAACTGGTGAGTAAAATTGTAGGCTTAGACCCACAAGCGGCCAATGAAGTGTTTTCAGAGTTTTTATCCGATGAAAGCCTTAATATCAATCAGATGGAGTTTGTGAAGCTAGTGGTCAATTATATGATTAAGAACGGTAGCTTAGACAAAAGCGTACTCAATGAACATCCATTTAACAAGCGTGGCAATGTTATGCATTTATTCGACGGTAAACTCGATGTGGCAAAGCGTATTATTGGGGCAATTGATCAGATTAATGGAAGATTGAGTGTTTAGAGGAGGTGATTCGGTGGCAATACCAAAATATCATGAATTTATGAAACCCGTATTGGAATTATTGAAAGATAATCAAGTTCATAAGCGTGTGGACATGTATAAGGTTTTAGCAATGCAGTATCAATTAACTGAGCAAGAACTTGAAGAGTGGCTGCCAAGTGGTAAACAATTGGTTTATAAAAACAGAATTGGCTGGGCGCTGACTTATCTAAAAAAAGCTAAAGTGATTGAATCACCTGCTAGAGCCAGTTTTAGAATTACTGAACTTGGACATAAAGTCTTGACTGAGAATCCAGAGGTTGTAGATCAAAATTATCTCAAGAAGTTTGAAGGTTTTCAAGAATTTATAAACAGTACTTCAGATAATACACTTCTTGACGATGATATTTCTGATATCGGTAGTGACGAGTCGCCACAAGACTTGCTAGACAGAGCCTATAAGACTATATCAAACACCCTGGCAGATGATTTGCTTACTGAAGTTATGAACCAATCACCGGACTTTTTTGAAAAGTTAGTGGTGGATTTGTTGGTTTCTATGGGTTATGGTGGCAGTAAGATTGAAAACAGCCAAGTTCTTGGAAAATCTGGCGATGAAGGTATTGACGGCGTCATTAAAGAAGATAAATTAGGTTTTGACAAGATTTATATACAAGCGAAGCGCTGGGATACTGAAAAAACAGTTGGAAGACCTGAACTTCAAAAGTTTGTTGGTGCACTAACCGGACAAGGTGCATCAAAAGGCGCTTTCATAACAACAGCAAGTTTTACCAAGGAAGCCAAAGAATATGTTAGTAAACAACATGCCTGTAAAATTGTTTTAATTGACGGTAAATCTTTGGCAGCCCTTATGGTTGAACACGATCTTGGTGTTTCAGTAGAAAACACCTATTTGATTAAAAAAATTGACACCGATTATTTTAACGGAGAATAAAAACAAATAAATATCGGCCCCCCCCTATCTATTTTCGGCTTATAGATAGGGGGGCTTTTTATACTTTTTTCGCCCACCCCTACCGTTTTTTCGGCTAATAAATGAGGGGGAAACTTAAAATGCAAAAATGAATAGACCAGACCCCTCGAAAAATCGGCTTATAACTATAGGGACAAAAAAGGAGGTAAACAAATTGGAACATGAAAATGAACTAAAACTTATCAACATGAGTGATGTTGAAGTAACAGAAGTGAAATGGTTATGGAAGCCCTATATCCCCATTGGGAAAATCACCATTATTCAAGGTGATCCAGGAGAGGGTAAGACTACCATGATTTTGCAATTGCATCAGCAATGACGACTAGTGATGTATTGCCTTTAAGTGAGGAGGCGTTAGAATGTAGAAATGTTATTTATCAGACAGCAGAAGATGGGTTAAGTGACACCATTAAACCAAGATTATTGGCAGCAGGTGCTGATTGTACCAAAGTAATTGTTATTGATGAAAGTCGTAAGGAGTTGACTTTATCAGATAAGAGGATTGAAGAAGCCATTATTGAGACGAATGCCCAGCTGCTCATAATTGATCCCTTACAGGCTTATTTAGGTTCTGGTGTAGATATGCATAGGGCAAATGAAATCAGACCCATTTTCAAAAATCTTTCTTGTGTTGCAGAGAGGACAGGTTGTGCCATCGTCATTATTGGTCATATGAATAAAGCTGGTGGTACCAAAGGGCTTTATCGAGGACTCGGATATTACAGCTGCTGCTAGAAGTGTTCTCTTAGTAGGGCGTGTAAGAGCAGACCCATCTATTCGAGTAATGGCTCAGATCAAATCAAGCTTAGCACCTGAAGGTAAGAAAGTTGCCTTTAAGTTGGATGAAGAAAATGGTTTTGCGTGGATAGGAGAATATGACATTGATCTGGATGAATTGCTTGGTGGTAGTTCAACTGAAAGTGTTCTAAAGCGAGCAGAAAAGCTGATTAAAGAAGTTCTTGATGATGGAGCAAAAGCCAGTGATTATGTTGTAGAAAGGGCAAAAGAGAAGCAGATTTCTCAAAGAACGCTGAAAACAGCTAATAAGAATCTTGAAGTGAAATCCATCAAAACAAAAGAAGGTTGGAAATGGCAGTTATAAAATCAAGAGTGCAAGGGGGAAATGCTTATAAGCTTTACACCCTTGCACCCTTGGAAGGAAAATGAAGAAATGTTAGGCAAATTATTTGGTGCAGAAGAAGTAAAAGCAGAATTGCAAGAAGCTAAGGAAGAGATTCAAGTACTTGAACATAAGCTTCAAGTCAAGGAAAAGTCCATAAAACAACTTGAAGATGCAGTGAGGATATTGGAAGAGAATATTGAATCATTGATTGATGAAAATGACCAATTAAAGGCACGTCCAGATCATTTTGGACGAACATCAAGAGCATCTGGTGAACATATGAGACTTCTTAAAATGTATCAGTGCAATCAATTATCCTATCAGGAAATTGCGGATAAAATGACTGCATATACCGGTGAAAAATGGTCCAAAAGCACAGTTCATTATTTGCTGACCAAGTTATAATGATTTCATCTTCAATATCCCAAATAAATCTAAAAGCGTCTAGTTAGTTACTGGATAGTAGGAAAAGCCAGAGGATTTATTTACCCTGTTTTAACAGGGGCAAGCTTCCACTTTGTATAGCCAAAGTGTATAAACGTGGGCATGCCCACACCCATTTCTAAGGAAGGAGATGCTAATGAGAACAAGAGATAAGCAAGTGAATATTCGAATGACAGAAAAAGAATATAATCAGATTAAGAAAAAAGCAGATCGAGTGAAATTAAACATGAGTACCTATATTATTAAATCTGCTTGTGACAAAAGAATCACTGTTATTGAGGATTTTAGAAATTTCCATACCCAATTAACTAAGATTGGTAATAACTTGAATCAGCTGACTGTACTCTGTCACCAAGGAAAGATTACAAGTCCCAATCTTAAGGAAACTAGAAAGTCACTAGATGATAGTTATGATGCAGTAATGGCAGTACTTAAAAAATACAAATAAATTTAAAAGTTCAAGCAGGAGGGTAAGATGGAGAACTTAATGAAGTTTACAATACAGTTAGCCATGCTTTCCAGCCTGCTTGATGAAAAGATGATTTCAGAAAAAGAATTCATCAAGATCAAAGCTGAGTTGGAAAGAAAATACAAAATAAAACGAGGTTTATGTGGCACGCGATTATCAACTATGATAAAATTAAAATGATAATTGGGAACATACATTGTTGAACTATCCGGAATTACCGGATAGTTCACTTAAAAACGTCAGACAGTGTCTGATGAATTTGAAGCTACATATGGAGAAGGAGGGTTACATTGGAACACAATAATGATTTACTTATATATCAGACAGAAGACGGTAAAACAAAAATAGATGTAAGACTTGAAAATGAAACCGTATGGATGACACAGAAGGCGATTGCTGAGCTTTATCAAAAAGGTGTTAATACCATTAATGAGCATATAAAAAATATTTATGCTGAAGGTGAACTTGAAGAAAATCGAACTATTCGGGAAAACCGAATAGTTCAAACTGAGGGAAATAGAGAGGTTGAGAGAACAGTACGTTTTTATAACCTAGAGTTAATCATTGCTGTTGGTTACCGAGTACGCTCTAGCAGAGGTACACAATTTAGACGCTGGGCAACAGAAAGATTAAATGAGTACTTAGTCAAAGGTTTTACCATGGATGATGAACGTCTTAAGGGTATGCGTAACATTGGTGATGATTATTTTGATGAGCTTTTAGAACGAATTCGTGATATTAGAGCTTCAGAAAAAAGGTTTTATAAGAAAATCACGGATATCTATGCTTTATCTATAGATTATGATGGAAAATCAGAAGAAGCTAAAAAGTTCTTTGCAACGGTGCAAAACAAGCTTCATTTTGCTATTCATGGACATACAGCAGCAGAACTCATTGAGCAAAGAGCCGATGCTTCAAAAGACAATATGGGACTTACAACTTGGAAGGGTGAAAAAGTGCGTAAGGGTGATGTGACAGTAGCTAAGAATTATTTGACGGAAAAAGAAATAAAAACCCTCAACCGTATTGTAACCATGTATCTAGATTATGCAGAAGATCAAGCAGAAAGGCGTAATCCAATGTATATGAAGGATTGGGAAGAAAAATTGAATGCCTTCCTAAAATTTAATGAGCGAGACATACTTACTGGAGCAGGTTCTATTTCCCATGAAGTAGCTAAGGAACTTGCTGAAAAAGAATATGAGAAGTTTAATCAAAAACGTTTAAGTACACCTGAAAAGGATGATTTTGATGTGTATTTAGAAGAACATGAATGGACACATAAGAAGTAACCTTTTTTAGTTGCTCAAAGGAAGTGATGTTATGAAAGAAGTAGAAGTTATAAAACCTAAAAAGAATAAGTTTGACCGTGCATCAGGGAAAGAACTCTCCAAAATAAGAGTTGCGCCTTACTGCAGAGTCAGCACCGATTCGGCTGAACAGATGGCAAGTTACGATTCTCAAGTGGCTTATTATGAACAAAAGATTGCAGAAAACCCTAAATGGGAATTGGCAAAGATATATTCTGATGCCGGTATAAGTGGCACCAATATTGATAAACGCCTTGGCTTTCAAGAGATGATTCGTGATGCCATGGCAGGAGAGTTTGACCTAGTCATTACCAAAAGCATCTCTAGGTTCGGTAGAAATACAAAGGATGTGCTGGAATACACCAGACTGTTAAAGAAGCACAATGTAGCAGTTTTATTTGAAAAAGAAAATATTAATACCTTCTCCATGCAAGGTGAAGTAGCTATGACTGTTTTAACGTCAATAGCCCAACAGGAAAGTGAAAGTATTTCAACCAATGTAAAAATGGGTCTAAAGATGAAAATGAAGCGTGGAGAACTAGTTGGTTTTCAAGGTTGTTTAGGTTATGACTATGATAAAGAAACCCAAGAACTGGTCATCAATGAAGAAGAAGCTGGGGTCGTCCGATTTATCTTTGATTCTTATAATCAAGGCAAAGGTGCCCGTCTTATTGGAAATGAATTAAAAGAAAAAGGTTATAAGACTAAAAGAGGTAGCACTAATTGGCCTGACAGCACCATCAGAGGCATATTAAAGAATGAAAAATACATGGGCGATTTACTCCTAGGCAAGACATTTACAGTTGATCCAATCACCAAGCAGCGCCTGGATAATATGGGAGAAGAAGAAAAATATTATATCAAAGACCATCATGAGCCTATCGTTAGTAAAGAAACCTTTGAAAAAGCCCAATCTATTAGAAACAAGCGTAATTGCAACATGGAAAAAGGACGATTGAAACGCTATAGCAGACAGTATACCTTTAGCAGTAAGATTGAGTGTGGCTTCTGTGAAACCACTGTTGGCAGAAGGGCATGGAACTCAGGCACCAAGAATAAAAAAGTGGTGTGGCACTGTATAAAATCAAGTAAACATGGTAAGAAGTTCTGCCCAGATAGTAAAGGCATTCATGAAGCTGTTATTGAAGAAGCTTTTGTTAAAGTCTTTAACGAAATGTGCCAGCATAACAGAGAGATCATAGAAGAGTTTATATCAACCATCGAAAGTACATTAAGTGAAAGCACTAGTAAGAAAGAGCTTTCAGCTCTAAACAAAGAGCTTAGCCTAGTAGAAGATAAAATCAAAAAGCTAATTGATCTTCATATTGATGGCGCCATAGACCGAGAAAATTATGATAACAAATCTATAGAACTCAATAAAGACAAAGAACGACTGATCAAAGAAACCAATGAACTGTCTTTAACAGCTAGTGAAGAAAAGGAAATGAAAACAAGGCTTAAAAGTTTTAGAAAGTACTTCGATGCCAACAAGCCCCTTAAGAAGTTCGATGCAGATGTCTTTGAATCTATAGTCGAGAAGATTATACTCGGTGGTATTGATGATAAAGGAAAAAAAGATCCTTATCAACTGACTTTCGTATTTAAAACCGGTCCAAAATCAACAATTACTATGGGTAAAGAATTATATTCCCACTTATCACCCGACACATGTTGAGTGTGTGGTAATGATGTCAAAGGTGGAAAAATAGGTAGCTTAAAAGTGTAGAAAAAAAGGATTTCCGAGAGTTGGAGTTGCTCAGACGATGATTCCAGCTCTCGGATTTATGTGTGTTTCAGGCAAGAGAGAACATATCAATGACGTATAGTTGAGTGGACAATATTGTTATAGGGTAGGTTGTGTAGAGAGGATTGTTGATTCTTAGATCAATGAGTAAATCATCAATGATTCTAATCACCACCCATAAAATGATTGGTTTCATCGGTTTTTGCTTTTTCCACTGTCTATTTGACGGAGGGCAGTTCATTTCTTTTATGATGCTCTTTTGTATTTTTTAAATTTGTTCTTTAACTATTCTTATGAATTCTTTTTCAGAATCTAACATAATTAAGTGATCTGTATTATGCAAACGATAAACTATAGAATTTTTACAATTTTTTTGGAAAATTTCAATCTTGGAATTTAAAAAAACATCATCTGAATTATTATCAGCAATTAATAAGACAACTTTAGATTTTACACTCTTTAGTAATGTTATTATATCAAGATTCCATTCATTTTTCATATATTGAATCTGGTCATCATCTGATATTTTGAATTGATATGTTTGATGTTCAGTAGACCATTTAACTTGATCAAGTACAGCTTGTTCTATGTTTTCGTTCCATAAAGTTGGATTATCACTTTTCATATAATTTACAAAAGATTCTTTGCTTTTTAAAACTTCATTTGGGAAACTGTCATTTTTTATATCTTCCCATGTTAGTCCTTCGACTTCTTTTAATGCAAAAAAGCCACCATCAACTAATATTGTAGTTTTTACCATATCATACATACTAGCGAAAGTTAGTGCTATAGATGCACCTATAGAACTACCTATAATAGTTAATTTTTGTTTTAAATTTAAATCAGAAATGGTTTCGTGTATTACATTAGCGATATTGTTAAATGAATAATTTTGTAACCTCATACTATTTCCGTGTCCAGGTAGATCTATAGCTACTATAAAATAGTCATCTTTTAGTTGTTTAATTACAGAGTTCCAAATAAGATGTGTCCAATTTAATCCATGTAGAAATATTAGAGGTGATTTTTTCTTATTTCCATATAAATTTATATTGATTTTTTTTTGCATCGTTATTCCCCCCTTTTAAATCGTTTATATGCTGCTATTATCCATACGCTCCAAAAAAGACGAATAGCCACCCCGCCAGGTGACTATTCTTAAAGCTTTACAATAATTAGAATGTCGCCGTTCCCCCTTAAAGGGAATCAGCTATTGACCGTGGGTGTATCCAGCACCTGCGGTTATTTTTAGGATACGAATAATCCATCCAACTTATAACTTGCTATCTTCACCTTCACTATATAATATATGAGAATATTTTACAACATATCACGTTGAAACATTAATCGAAGTCAATTCCAAAGATACAATGGTCAAAAACAAATGGAACGATCTTGCTATCATCGTTCGTTTCGTAAAAATGGGATAGTTGCCGATTGAACTCTGGAAGATCTTTTTCTTGCACTGTCAAAATAACTTTTCCATCTGCAATCAGTATCTTATTTGCTGAAAGTATTGCTGTTCGTTTGTTTCCATCCCTAAAGAGCTGACTTCTGGACGCCCCTACTAGAGAAGAGGTTGGCAATGAATAGTTGACGTCATTGGTATAACCTATATCGTGAGATACTCATGTTCTATGATATTGGAGATAATCATCAACGGATTTACCCAGTGCTCAGATGCAAATGATGAAATAGTCTGGTTTGATTAACACATACAAATGATCAAACATCTTCCCATACAATATTAATGATATAGTTTGCCTAATTCATTTGCCCATACATCAATACCATTATTAAACTTACTAATTACATTGTTTAAAATATCCTCGAACTGATTATAATAACCTTGTGCTATGGATAGTGCCTTACTGGTGTTATTATTCAATATCAATGTTTCCTCCCTTATTTTGAACCGTTTTCTAATTTCTAGATAAGTATCTTTCGTGTCCTTCCAACCAAGCAGTTGCTTATGATTAATATCAATCGCCTTTAGAACACTTATCTTCTTAAACACATCATTTACTATTCTGTTAATTTCTTCATGATTATAAATTAATTCACCAAGTTGTTCATAGCTTAGCTTTTGTTGAGTAATACCTTCTTCTAGCAACTCATTATTTGTATCTATTAAAGAGATTACTTTCACAATATCTAACCAGATTGCTTCTTCAAGATAATTATTAATCCGTAAATTTGTCTGATACATTTCAAAATAAGAATAAATTAGAAGTAAACATATTCCGATCAAAAAAACATAATGATTTTTTTCTTAATAATAATTATCCCTTCTCTCTTCAAAATCCACCCATTCGTTCGCGTGGTAGTGTCAATAAGTTTGTGTAATTTGCAGGGTACCTGTCACGTTCCATTTTATCTTGATCAATGATTCTATTTGTTCATATTATTAGGGTCAATAGAATTCTCAGTTTGCACTTTTTCGCCATAACGTTGCTTCAAAGGACGCTGAAGCCACATCTCCATATCTTCAACAACCACATCCGTAATGTGACTGATCGTGGTGGCTGAATAAGATTGTCCTAAGATTCGCTCAATAAAATGACCAATTTCTCGTGTACTCATACCTTTCTGATACATGGTGATGATCGTTTCTCCGAGCCATTGTTCACGACGTTGATAGGGACTAAATAGCCTGGTCTGAAAGGTGTTGTCGCGGTCACGAGGTACTTGTAAGTCCACGATACGCCCATATTTGGTATCCAGCTGGCGTGTGTAGAAACCATTTTTATAATTTTTTAATTCGGGATGTTCATAAGTGAAGAAGCTACTCATTTCTTCTCTCGTGATCGTTTCTAATTTCTCTTTTACGAAGTTTTGAACCATCATTTCCAATTACTTTTCAAAGGGGTTTTGCTCTATACTTGTAGACATGGTAGAGTATCTCCTCTTCGTTGATTTTGCGGTTAACTTGAGGGTACCTTACCTCTTTTTTGCTTTCAAGTACTTTACACAAACTATTGTACGTCATCAGGAGGTAATCACTATGGGCTATGACTTTAGCAAATATCCATCCATCTACGAAAATATTCAAAGTGTTAATCTTACGGACCGAGCAGATCGCATTATGTGGATTTCTAACCTTTCACGTTCAGAAGCTGCCATAAAGTTAGCAGAAATGAGTATCCTGCTTCAATCAAGTGTTATGGATAATGTTCGATTGAGAAAGCTTGCAAAAAATGAAGCAATCAACTATCATCAAGAAATTACTCGAGGCATCCACGCTTTTGTAAGAGAACAAGTTTGGGACGATCTCAATATGAATTACGAACAAGTGAATGCGATGTATGTGAAATAAGAAGAATCCCCGTCTACTACATTTGAGATAGCGGGGATTTTAATATGCCTTCCAAAATGGAGATATACTTGTCTGGAAAAGAACCTGCTTTTCCATTCTTAATGATTGTTAGTGTATCTTCACTGGAGAGAGAATGAGAGCGGTAGGGACGATGCGATACTAGTGCATCATAGACATCCGCTAGAGCGACAATTTGAACATGACCCAAATCAAGTTTTAGTCTATATGGGTAGCCTGCTCCATCCTGTCGTTCATGATGGTATTGGACGATTTGTTATACTTCTTGATCTTGGTAGCCATGCTCTTCCAAATATCTATACCCGCTCTCAGAATGAGATTTCATCATATTGAATTCATCGGTTGTTAATTTTCCAGGCTTATTAATAATCTCTGGAGGAATGAATAGTGGTAGGGTTTCCCTTGATAAAATACCAAATGTAAAGCCTGTATTACAGCGGGCTGGTTTGACAGCTCTGCCGAAAGCGAACGTAGCGGTTCTGGTGGGTACGGCGCTTGACCCCACCAAGAGTAAACGGCCGAACAATATGCCAGGCATCACCATCAGCACCATATGGGGTGAGATGGCGGCGCAGCTTGCAGAGTCAGCGAAACTCTATGATTATGTTAAAGAAGCGGACAAAAAAGGGGTATCACCCGGTTCTGAAGCGTTGAAGAACCTTTTCGACGCCGCTGCTCCCTGCCTTATCCTTATGGACGAGCTGGTTGCTTACGCCAAGAAAATTTATCTGACCTTGCTCACTGGGCGAGGTCAGGGGATGGTCGTTTTTGTTACTTTAAATCAGAATTTTTATATTCCATCTATTCAAATATCCAGTATAATATTATTAAAATTACATAAATTGAAAATTAGAGAAGGGCCATGTTGATGAAGGTAAATATATAAACTCAAGTTCCTATCATTCTTATTACAATACGGATTTTGGTTGGGATAGTAAACGAACTGATGTATGGCATAGGGTAAATATACGTGGATATAATGATGGCTATGCTTATATTACCACTGAAAAAGGAAAATCTGGGGAAGGTAGTAGTTTACTTAGTTTTAAGTTACAAACTTATTAATGTTTAATGCAATTGTATTTCCTATTAAGAATACTAGTTTTGAATACTAGTTTTTTGGGGGGATTTCTATGGGAGAAATAGATATCATTTTATTTCTTTGGAGGTTATCATTCCTGATATCAATTATATGCTTATTTTTAGGAGCATTTAAAAGATCCTGGTTGTTAATGTTGATTAGTGCTATAACCTTTTTACCTATAGCATATTATTTTTTAGGAGCAGTTAACTATTTTAAACTTATTGGTTTCGTGCCAGTTATTTTATTTTCCCTGGCAATATTGTTTTGGTTTCTCAAGAGTAACAGAAAAAACAATAAGAAATAAAAATAGTTTTTAAGTATCCCTTGTAATAGTTGAATAAACGGGATAGAAGATTAGTTCTAGACTAATTGCTATCCCATTTAACAATTTTATTCGTTTTTGAATACTCTCTTTTTAATTTATAGCAAAACTTGATAAAAATGAAATGCATCCCGATTTTAGCTAATTACCCCTTATTCCCCTTTTTCGGGGGATGTGTAAAAATACCCAATCTTGTTTTCCTTATCAACTCTGTAGAAAAAATAGCCCCTAGATTGCCATATGAAGCGTTTTGAAAACCCTTGAGATATAGCTATACCCTAGGGAAATGGTCATTTTGTATAACAATGTATAACAAAGTCATACAATCCAATTTAATAATAGAACTACGTGGTCTACCCTGTAATCATTATGTGAGCGCCCCTACATAACCAGGATGACGGTCGTTACTAAACACGTAGAAACAACCAGGGCTACTCTAGGCATTTTTCGTGGGGCGCTGGCAGCCAGCACACTTTATCTCCATGGGAGCAGCTGGCCATCCGTCTGGCGGGACTTGATCTGTAATTTTTACCTCACTTACTACTGCTACATCTCGTTTTTTTCTTACTTCATTTTTTATCTTTATCTCTTTTTTATTTTATTTACTTACGTATTTGGATACTTACTCCTACTTACACTTACTTAGTCTAACTCTCTACTTACACACTACATTTACTCTACATACATACTCTCTATTACTTACCTATTTACTCTTACTAACTCTCTACTCTCTGTCGATATTCTTAATCTTTAACATGCGTTCGTTGCCTTTTTTCGTTAGCCCCCTCCCTTGGTCGCGGGTTGTAGCACAGTGGAGAGCCGCGACCAAGGGAGGGGGCGGAAGGCCAGAACGCCCGTTATTATTGCATTGCAAGGGAATAGTCGACAGAGAGTCTCCACGGAAAGTATGTTGTACATAGAAACTATTTTAAATCCATATTTTAAACTAGTTTAACAACTATATTTACTACAATGGAACGACAAAGAAATAAACAGCCCTAAGTACTTTTTTAGGGGCTGTTTTTCTCTTTGTCCCGTAGGTGCAGGATGAATAGTGTTCTACCGAACACTAAAAAAGCGCGCCGCGCTTAAGGAAATTGATTCTACTATTATTTTTTTACTCTTCTACTATCTCTAGTGATGCCAGATTATATATGGCTTTAGCTATTCTACTGTACTATTTATATCCCTTTTTCTGCACTTTAGCGAAATCGAAGGTCCATTGATGGACTTTTTTCTATTACGTTTTTTATATCCCTTTTTAATTTTTTCGCTGGAATGGATCTATATATTATTTATTTCTTAAAACCTTAAGATCTTTATTATATTTGTAAACTGGATCTGAGACAATATCTTGGACACAAAGAAGTTAACTTTCACGCTGAATGTCTGATGTTATCTTCCACTTCTTGAGGTCTTTGGTAGCTAAGCTGGCTATGAATTCGCTTTCGGTTATACCAACCCTCAATATATTGAAACGGTACCAATTTGGCAGCTTCAAATCCAAATATCTTACCTGATGAACTTCCTCTTTCTTTAAAATCGCATGGAATGATTCGATACACGCATTGTCATGGAACGAGAGAAAGAATATCCAACGATCTTTTTTGAATGCAGGTCTAAAACAGATGCCAAGTAACACCAGCCATCCTTAACGGTGTGAATATATGTGATATCCGTCACCCATTTTTCGTTTAACGTGGTTGTTGTGAAATCTTGATTTAAGTGATTATCACGGGATATAACTTCACCACGATTCGATTGTGGGCGGAATTTTTTAATCGTAATGGAGGGAATGCCAGCTCTTTTCATTAACCGTTGAACACGCTTCAAACTGACTGAAAAACCAGCTTTTAATAGGGCTTGATGAATTTTTGGTGCCCCATATCGAGCTTTGCTTTCTGGGTGTTTATTGCATAATAGAAATGCCTAATAGGAGGTGCGGACAAAAACCTGGACCTAATATAAAACCAGGGGGTTCCGCATGTTTACCTATCAGGAAAGAATTAAGGCAGTCCAGTTATTAACACAGTACGATATGAGTTATGCAACAGTAATACGTGAACTAGGATACCCTTCAAAGGGGGCGCTTATCAACTGGTACAAAGAATACATCGAAAATGGTGATCTTCATAAGGATTTCATAAGAAAGTCAAAATACAACGAAGAAGAACGCCAAAAGGCTGTTGCTTACTACTTGGATCACGGCAAATGCGTTTCCCGTACAGCTAGGATCCTGGGATATCCTAGCAGACCTGAACTTGACGCTTGGATCAAAGAGCTGGCCCCTGAAGAAAAGAAATATTGTCGGTCAGGAGGATCACTGATAAAGTATACGCGTGAACAAAAAGAAAAAGCAGTCATTTCCTTGTGCTCAAGAAGCAAAACCGCTAAAGAGGTTGCTGATGAAATTGGGGTATCCTGTGAAGTCCTTTATAACTGGAAAAGGCAGCTTTTAAAAGAAGGACGCGAACCAAAAATGACAAAGAAAGACAAAGTTTCAAATACATCAACTGATGTCAAACATGAAGGGCAAATAACCGATATACTGGCTGAAAAAAAGCACCTGACAAAACAAGTAGATGAACTTCAAAAAGAAATTTACCACATGCAGCTGGAGCGGGACATATTAGAAAAAGCCGCAGAAATCATAAAAAAAGAAAAGGACATTAATCTTGCAACATTCACTAATCATGAGAAGGCTATAGTGATTAATGCCCTAAGAGAAAAATATTTTCTGAAGGATCTTCTTCGAATTCTCCATATGGCCAAAAGCAGCTATTGTTACCAAGCCTTTATCCTGAACAAAAGTGATAAATATGCTGACTTGCGTAAAGAAGTAAAGAAAGCATTTAATGGATCTTCCAGTCGTTACGGTTATCGTAGAATCCATTCTGCCATTAAATCAGCCGGCACAGTCATATCAGAAAAGGTAATTCGCCGGATTATGAAGGAAGAGCAATTCATCGTACCCAGAATAAGGCGCAGGAAATACAACTCATACAAAGGTGAAATTAGCCCGGAGGTAGCGAATGTTATTCATCGGGATTTCCATGCGGACAAGCCAAATGTAAAATGGCTTAGAGATATAACGGAATTTCATATCCCAGCCGGGAAAATATATCTGTCTCCCATAATTGACTGCTTTGATGGGCTGCCAGTAAGTTGGACCATTGGAACATCACCGGATGCTGAATTAGTTAATAGAATGCTTGATGAGGCAATCTCTGTACTTAAAGAGGGTGAGCACCCCGTAATTCATTCAGACCGTGGCAGCCATTATCGTTGGCCAGGTTGGATAGAACGAGTGGAAAAGGCTCAACTTACACGCTCAATGTCAAAGAAAGGTTGTTCACCTGATAACTCCGCCTGTGAAGGCTTCTTTGGCAGACTCAAAAATGAGATGTTTTACAATCGCCACTGGACCGGTATTACAATAAATCAATTCATAAAGCAACTTGATGAATACATAAAGTGGTATCCATCAAAACGGATTAAGTTATCGCAAGGTGGAATGAGTCCTTTAGATTACAGAAGAAGTCTGGGGTTGGCTGTTTAAGGTCCAAGAAAACGTCCGCACCCCCATCTAAGCATTTTCTACTTGCAAAACACATCTGGGTATATTTCACGGATTTTTTCAGTCAATGCCTGATTTTCCTTATCACGGTGGGTAACAGATTTGGTTAGCTCTGCCTCGGTTATTTTTGGCGAATATGGTCATCGCCTTTTTTAAGATTTCTACCTCTTGCTTCAGACGAAGATTCTCTTTTTGGATTTCGGCGATGTCCTGGGGGCGTCAGCCCACCAGCCTCCTGGCTTATTGGTGTTCAAGCTTTAATTCATTTATAAATCGTTACTTCAGAAACACCATATTCGCTACTTAATGAACTCACAGAGCTACCCGTGTGATACAGTTCGACCACTGTTTCATTTAGGACACTTCTTCTCACATTGTATTGTAGAGAGTTAACGAAGTAGTGTCCATGAAACTATACTAACTCCAGTTGAGAAACTTTAAGGAGGTCTAAAGTTGAATACTAGGGAAGCCACGCGAAAATATAGATTGAGTAAATGGTCCCAAATCATACAGGAATGCACCAGTAGCGGGCAAACCGTTAAAGAACATAACATTGCGTACAATTTGGGTAGAACCCTGAATTCCTTGAAGACTATCTTCCGTGGAGTGCAGATGCAAAGGCCTCCTGTCAATAGATCCTAACCTAGTTTACAATAGTTTTACAACTTTTCCACCCATCAAGTTATTTGACGCTTACTATTGGAGAGCTACATTATGAAAAAAACTATATTTATATCTTCTAAACCAGAGGAACCTAAAAAGCTGAAGATTCAAAATTACAATCATATTTATGGGTAGTTATGTGTTGACTGGGCTAAGATAAGGAGATATAATAAGTTATATAAGTTATACAAGTAACCTTGGGGGCGAGGATTTGAAAGAAGAAATAAAGGATGGTAAGTTCATGGGTTCGGCTAAGGTTGGTCCTAAAGGTCAGATTGTAATTCCTAAAGAAGTAAGGGATATGTTTGGTATTTCTCCAGGGGATACACTTATCGTACTAGCAGATGCGGAGAGAGGAATTGCAATTGAAAGGTTTGATACTTTCAACCAAATCGCCGATGCTATTTTTTCGGGAAAAGCAAAACAATTATATCCTGACCACACAGAAGAAGATTCCATATCATTTGCAAAGTCAATAAAGGCAATAAGAGAGGGAATTGATGATGAGTAAAATCGCCTTTTTTGGTATTCCAGCACATGGACATACCAATCCTACCTTGGCGGTAGTAAAAGAATTGGTCAGGCGCGGGCATGAGGTTCGATATTATTCATATGATTGTTTAAAAGAGAAAATAGAAGCAACAGGTGCGGAATATATCTCCTGTGATTCTTACGATATTCAGATGAAGCTAATGCCACAAGATGGGGAGCGGATTGGTAAAGATATTGCATTTTCAACAGAGATTTTAGTGAAAACAACACTAGCAATGGATGATACGATTATAGATGAAATGTCCCAGTGGAAATCGGATTGTATTGTTGCAGATTCCATGGCATTGTGGGGTAAATTGGCCGCCTATAAGCTCTCTGTACCATTTATATCTTCCACCACAACATTTGCGTTTAACCAGCATTCTGCCAAAATAATGAAACAAGATATCACTCAATTATTAAAGATGCTGTTTTCCATACCAAAAGCAAATAAGTTGATTAAAAAATTACGGGCAAAGGGATATCCAGTGAAAAATATTCTATCTGTTGTGCAAAATGATAATGATACCAATACTATTGTATATACATCGCCTGAGTTCCAGCCATGCTCTGATACTTTTTCAGATAAATATACCTTTGTTGGTCCATCGATAAGAACATTAGATCACGATGTTATAAAACCGCAAAGGAGAACGATTTATATCTCTATGGGAACAGTAAATAATTTAATGAAAAATTTTTATAGGAACTGCATAGTTGCACTAAAAGACTCTGATTTTGATGTTATCATGTCTGTAGGTGAATTAATTGATTTGGAAGGGTTTGGAGATCTGCCGCAGAATTTCACGATAGCGAGAAGTGTGAACCAAATTGAAGTGCTACAGCAGGTAGATGCATTTTTAACTCATTGTGGAATGAACAGTGTCAGTGAAGCACTTTATTATAAGGTCCCATTGGTTTTGTTTCCTCAAACACCGGAACAGGGTGGTGTTGCCTATCGAGTAAATGAATTGGGTGCAGGGATCTATTTGCAAGAGGATTCGCCAGAAAAAATTAAAGAAGCAATACAGGAAGTGTTGAAAAACCATTCCTATAAGCAATCTGCAGAAGAAATATCAAATGGTTTTCATAGGTGCGGAGGGTATAGATTGGCAGCTGATAAAATTGAAAATCTCATTAATAAGGAACAATAAATAGTATCTGATACAGGAGAAGGATAATAAAACTCTTATCTAAAAGAGCAAGCGCCACCAAGGGAGTAATATCACACCACGACATCTTTATTGACCTCTCAAGGCATTGTGAGGTTGTATAACTGTTGCAACGAGCTGAAGGATAAAATAGAATAAAAATTAGCGAAAGCCGTGAGTTGAAATAAGCTCACGGCTTTCTTGTATCCTTAATTGAGAAAAGAGGTTGATATGAAAAAGCTGAGAAGAATAGAACCTACATAGAAGAAAAGAAAAAGTTGAAGGTTGCTGCGTACTGTAGAGTTAGCACAAAATTCGAAAGCCAGCAAAGTTGTATTGATTTATAAATTTCTAATTATGAAACCGCCATACAAGTAATCCACAGTGGCAATATGCCGGAGTTTATTTTGATTATAGTAGTGGACTTAGGAAAAAAGGACGATCCAATTTAGAGGAAATGATAAATAAGGCTTGTGCTGGCGATATTGATTAATTTCTAACAAAATCTCTAAGTAGATTATCAAGGAATGTTTTAGATATATTAATTATCATGAGAAAATTATGGATCTGAGACAATATCTTGGACACAAAGAAGTTAACTTTCAAGCTGAATGTCTGATTTTATCTTCCACTTCTTGAGGTGTTTGGTAGCCAAGCTGGCTATGAATTCGCTTTCGGTTATACCAACCCTCAATATATTAAAACAGTGCCAATTTGGTAGCTTCAAAATCCAAATATTTTACCTGATGAACCTCCTCTTTCTTTAAAATCTCATGGAATGATTCGATACACACATTGTCATATGGGCAGTCTTTTCGGCTGAAGGATTGTATTATTCCACGTTCGTGTACGGCATTTGTAAAGGCTTCACTGGTGTACTGAGTGCCTAAATCCGTATGTAATATAAGCCCTGAATTCGGTTTTTGTGTCGTAATCGCATCATTTAAGGCTTGAAGTACGAGTTCAGTTATCATGGAACGAGAGAAAGAATATCCAACGATTTTTTCGTTTAACGTAGTCGTTGTGAAATCTTGATTTAAGTGATTATCACAGGATATAACTTCACCACGATTCGAATCTCTTAATCGTAATGGAGCGAATGCCAGCTCTTTTCATTAAACGTTGTACACGCTTCAAACTGACTGAAAAGTCAGCCTTTAATAGGGCTTGATGAATTTTTGGTGCCCCATATCGAGCTTTGCTTTCTGAGTATATTTCACGGATTTTTTCAGTCAATCCCTGATTTTCCTTATCACGGTGGGAAACAGATTTGGTTAATGTTTGATAGCACGTACTCCGAGGGATATCCAGCACCTCACACAAAAGCTGGATGGGAAATTGGTGCTTCTGTTCTGTGATCAATTTGGTTAGCTCTGCATCGGTTACTTTTTGGCGAATATGGTCATCGCCTTTTTTAAGATTTCTACCTCTTGCTTCAGACGAAGATTCTCTTTTTGGATTTCGGCGATGTCCTGGGGCGTCAGCCCACCAGCCTCCTGGCTTATTGGTGTTAAAGCTTTAATCCATTTATAAACCGTTACTTCAGAAACACCATATTCGCTACTTAATGAACTCACGGAGCTACCCGTGTGATACAGTTCGACCACTGTTCTTTTAAAATCGTTGTTGTATTGCTTGGATTTCCCTTGTTTCATTTAGGACACTTCCTCTCACATTCTCTCGGATTTTTGTATGTTTCAGGCAAGAGAGAACATATCAATGATGTATAGTTGAGTGGACAATATTGTTATAGGGTAGGTTGTGTAGACAGGATTGTTAAACGGTAGGTTGGGTTGAAAGAAATGTGAAAACACATGATAATGACTAAATATCATTAAACATAATCGTATAGATGATGTTTAATCTATTTGGAGTAAGAATGGTCGACTAATCAGAATAAAACAGACCAAAGACAAATTTTTAGTTGTAAAAGCCTTGAATTTACAGGGATGCAACTATTGGTTGACAAAATGCCTTAGACAGTTGATGGAATTGCAACCAGTATTATATGTACGATGACACTATCAAAATTTGAAAGGAGTATCGCAGATGAACATAGCAGATAGAATACAAAGTTTAAGAAAAACAAGAGGAATTTCACAAGAACAACTTGCAGATGAATTGGGGGTATCCCGTCAGGCAGTATCTAAATGGGAGAGCGAACAGAGCATGCCGGATATTGAAAAAATTATTATGATGAGCAATTATTTCGAGGTTACGACGGATTATTTATTAAAAGGAATTGAACCTCAAACAGATGCAATGCAAAAGAAAGCTAGCGCTGCCATTTTTTCAGCTGTAGGTACGGCTTTTAATTTCATTGGTTTAGTTGTTGCAATTATGATATGGGAAGATAAACAGACACCAACCGCTGTTGCAGTAGGGTTTATTTTAATGGCGATAGGCTGCATGATTTTTGTGATAGGACAGATAATTGGAGAAAAAGATTCTAAAAAATCTTCTTTAAAGTATTTTTCATTGATAAATACATGGATTTTATTATTAATGCCGATATCATGGATATTCAATTTCGTAGATGGAACAGTAGGGGGATTTTCGTGGACTTTCACCCCGTTGCCTCAGCTTGGGAATTCTTATATATCATATGGTTTATGCTGGTTAATTTATTTCATTTTATGTGTAGCAATAAATTTCTATATTATTGTCATTTCCAGAAAAGAAACAAGATGAAATTCCAGTTTGCTGAGAAGTTAATTTGTCATAATATTACAACCTATGGACTTAAAATCTCCAAATTATCAAGATTTTGAGGTGAATTATGTCAGACAATCACGGTCAAAACTTGATTACAAACTCAATCGAGTTCATCTTCTTCATTAAGTTTTTTTTCAATCCTTTGTTGCCCTATCTTATTCATCCAATATAGCAGCACAACTACAACCGAGATGAAAATCATTGTAGAAAAAAAAGTAACCACTAACGCTGCAATAAAATGTCCGTCGAATATTCCGGTGTACTTATCGCCGTATAAGGAGTAGTTTTTTATTCCGCTTACAATGCTTAAAACAAGGCTTGACGTTACAATACCTGCTACTACCAATATCTTTCCATTTTTAGAGTTATTCACAAATTCATATCCAAGGAACATGCCCCTTATTGCAATATAAACGGATGATAGAAGAATAATGCCAAGTTCTACTGCATACTGCGAGAAAGACATATCCATCACATAGGATTTAATAAAAACAGAAGTAGTTAAAAGGAATAGAGCCACATAATAGGCTTCGCTTTGAATTTTGTTAGTCAATTGTGAAACACGTTCATCTTTGATTTTCATTATGGTTCCTCCCAAAATAAGTCGTTTAAATTTTTGTTAAGGGCTTTACATATTGCGATGCAAAGTTTCAATGAGGGATTATAATTTCCAGATTCTATCAATCCAATAGTTTGCCGTGTGACACCGACAATATTAGCCAAATCTTCCTGGCTCATATCACACTCAATCCTGGCAATTTTGATTTTTTTGTTTTTCATGGGAGGCCTCCTTCCTTATCGACGATTATAATATACATTATATATTCCTAAATGTAAAATATATATTGCAAAAAAGAATGTATACATTGCGATTTTATGAAAGGGCATACCTTATCAGAGCTTTTGCCATAGTACAAGCATATGCTCTATACCTATGATATGGGGGATAACTGGGAACATGAAATTCAGCTTATACGTGTGATCGAGGATCGCGACAAGGAATCACCCTACTTATTGGAAGCAAGTGGTCAAACACCACCAGCGGATGTGGTGGCGTAGGAGGATTTGCTAACTTCCGTTAGAAAGTGGTCAGAAAAATTAGGGAGAGCAAGTTATGAACGAATTTTTTACTCTACAGAAAGGTTACTAAAGAATACAGGTTCTTTTATGGAATAGCTGAGTGAAATGTTGTAAAATATTTTCAAATATTATATAGTGAAGATGAAGATAGCAAGTTATAAGTTGGATGGATTATGCGTATCCTAAAAATGACCGCAGGTGCTGGATACACCCACGGTCAATAGCTGATTCCCTTTAAGGGGGAACGGCGACATTCTCATCATAATTTTTAAGAATAGTCACCCGGTCGAGGGTGGCTATTCGTCTTTTTTGGAGCGTGTTAATTCTATCGTTAGTTTCAGGATTGCGATCACTAATCCTGTAAACGAAATGGATAACATTAACGCTTCAAAAGTAGACATGGCCTCACCTCCTTTCATCGGAGGTGCGCCGTTCCACCCTTATTGACCATCAGCTTGTTTTAATTATATCATGCAAGTAAAATAATGGTATGTGAGGGAATGTATCAATACAATCTACTAGCGGAGGTATTATAAATGGAGCCTTTAAGGCAGGAAGAAACAGATTATTTATATTATGTGTAGAAGATGATTGTGTTGAGAAAAGAATTTGAAATTCAAGGCTGTGTAGAAGTTCCTGTTGAATTGTCAGAAGAAGAATTTTGGATCAAATTAATTGACTTTATCGAGTCTAACGGTTGGACGTTTGGTGGTGGAATCAACGAGATTGTCGACGGTTTTTATATTAACCCAGATGGTACGAAGGGGAAATGCGTTCTTGATTAATAAAATGAGGATTATCTTTTTTGATTCACATGCCAAATTATTCTTATTATCCAAAAAAATGATATGTCCCCGCCTAAAAACCGTGGATATGTTTCCAACAACCTCCGCGTTTTACGATTATTATCCCGATTATCACAAGTATACCAGTAAGACTAATCTCTAAATATGAGGTAGGTGAATGTAATGAAAAATAGGAACAGGATTATTATTTGCTTACTGGTGATAGGTATTGCTCTTTTTGCAGCAGTAGAGTTTATTGTTATTCCCCATAATAATGCTGAGCAGGATAAATATCTGGCCGACCAGCAGGAACCGGCTACACATGACCTAAACAGCATTCTCAAGTATAAGAATAAGTATATGGGGAACGCTTCGAATGTTGGAAATCTCTTTTACCATCTTCCGCTGAGTAATGTTGGAATGAACTTTGAATTGTTTTCAGATAACTTCGAACTTGTTGTAAATTACAAAGATACAGCTTGGAATATTGGAGAAGAAAAGATGAAAAGCGCCCTCATCTATAATTCTACGGCTGCTTTTGCACTGATAGACAACCTACAAATTATTGATTACAATTTCTCCGGAGCGTCTTACCAAGTAAAAAGGGCCGATATTGAATCGCTGTATTCAAATTTCAGTAATATCCTGGAACAGGATAATTGGTCAAATTATGTACAGAGTAAGATGGATGATCACCAATATGTAGAAGCTGCTTTTCAAAGAGTTATTAAAACGAAATAATCCCGAATTGTGTGACCAGCAACAATTGAGGAGGTAAATCATTATGCTTAATAATGAATCAAGAAGAATCGTTTTAGATTTGGCGGTTTCTTTAGACGGATTTATCGAGGACATAAATGGAGAAACTGACTGGTGCATAATGGATGAAGATATGGATTTCACTAAATTTTTGCGTAGTGTTGATACAATCCTATACGGTAGGAAGTCCTATGATTTATGGGGAGAATATACCCCAGGGAAAAAAAGTTCCGATATGGAAAGAAAAATGTGGGAACTGGTTCATAGTAAGAAGAAGTATGTGTTTTCAAAAACGCTAACCAAGATAGATAATAACGTGACAATAATTAATGATAATATAGTGGCAGAAGTAAACAAATTAAAGGGAGAACCCGGCAAGGATATTTGGCTGTATGGAGGATCCAGTCTAATAACAACATTTATGAAATTAGGACTTGTTGATGAGTATAGACTTTCAGTTCATCCTGTCATTTTAGGATCAGGCAAACCTTTATTTGTTGACATAAAACAAAGACAAGAACTTAAATTAGTTGACATTAGGAGATTCTCTTCAGGCGTTGTTCAGCTCTGCTATCATCCTACTAAGGAATAGAACAAGATTGTATAACCAATACAAAGAAACGATTAAACATACAGTTGATTGTTAAAAAAGGGAGCTTCAAGGCTATGCAGTATAAATTATTCAAATTTCTTAAGAATCTTGATGAGACAAATAATCTAAATCAACAGATTTTTGTTACAACACACTCTTCTAATATTACTGTTGTAGCAGGTCTTGATAATATGTTTATGATGAACTATAAAAGGCATGAAGATAATGTAGACTGTGTACAGCAAAGCATACAAATACAATTTAGAGATAATGAAAACTCAAAAAAACATATGATGAAATTTTTAGATGAAACTAGATCAGATATGTTTTTTGCTGATAAGGTGATACTTGTAGAAGGATTGCTGAAATATTACTTTTGCCTAAATTCATGGAGAAGCTTAGGTATTCGTATGAAGATGAACATATATCAATTGTTGAAATAGGTGGTAAGCACTTTAGCCATTTTATTAATGTATTTGCACATAATGCTGTGATATGAAGTAAGAAAAGTATTAGTCACTCTTGGGCACACCAGTACAAGCAAAGCAGACCATGAAATGATAGATGGAACCTACATCTCTTCTTCCGGCTCCCAGACCACTTATGAATTAGGTCTTGATACCTCTGCGGACGGTGTTGGTGTCGGTGCAAGCTGGTCTTATAGCTACGAAGCGATGGACGTAACAAACTCTTTCTCTGCAAATGACAAACGAGTATGGACATTCGAGCCAGTTGATCCCACTATCGGAAATGCTCTTTCTCAAGAACTGGGAACTTGCAGGGTTAGTGAGTCATCCTCTGACAAATATACCACCATTATCCTTAGTTGCCCGTTCTATAATATTTTCGGCATGGTCTTGGAGGGAAATTTCCCGAGTTGGAATATTATTTGCTTCCTACCCAGTAACAGCCTGCTCCAATTACCGATGTCATCAAGCATATGGATTGCACATAAACATCATAGCTCTTATATTGAATAAGCATAGGTAACAAGAGATAGAGTGCAATAAATACAATCAACGTAATAATTCCTCGTTTCAATTCTTTTTTCATTTTTTCTCCTCACAAATAGTTTTCAAGTATTAGTTTTGGTCTAACATTTGGTGTAAACTCTACTTATGACAAGCATTCTTTTAATTCCACTTTTTAAATAATCCAATAACAACAACTATAACACCAAAAAATACCCACCCACCATATGCTCCTCATTTCAACTCTCTATTAAAAATTTCTCTAACTATATCATACCATAGAATACCCCTTTGAAACTAAGTGATGTCATGAAAAGTATATCTTAATGTAGTAAATTTCAAAATTTATTATGGAATCAGCATATACATTTCGTTACATCGTTCTGTTAAAAACAGAAAAAATTGTTACGTTTTAAACAAGCGAGATATAAGAAAGGGGAGCAAAGAGGGCTATTTGGAGGCGTGCTAGTTCTCCAAAGGAAGTAAGGCATTCATCAAGACAAATTGACCGCGATCGTGTTCTTTAGCGGGTGTAATCGTGAGTGGGTCAGGATAGGTCATGTGTTGTTCCATCATTACTAAGCGTAGATGGACTTTGATTCCTGCCTTCGTCTTCCGAAAATCCGCCTAAGCATACTTCTCTAAGTTCAACGTGATGGTAGTTGAATCAATGATGTTCAGTAATAACAGTCTAATCTTAGGTGAATGGTTTTATAAGGGAATGGTAATTGGGGATTAGGCAGTAATTAATAATGAGGATTATGTGATTAAGGTGTCCGCACAAATCATATCAAAATATAGAAACACAATGCATCATAATTAATTGTGATGCATTGTGTTATTGGAAAGTAACAACTCAATATGAAGATAATTTGTTTACCATCCTAACTCAAGGAAACTTTGGACGATACTCGGATGATAACATGAGAGCCGCTACCTCAAAGGTTTTCAAGTACTCGTCATACTCTGTCCATAAGAGCGAGGTAGTTTTGTCATCCTCATGAAACTGCGGATAAGCAGGGGTAAGCGTTTTGTAGTGTCCAACCACGCCATTCTTCACTGCAATACGCAGTTCCTCCTGCTTGTAAATTGCACGTGTGACGAGATCAAGATATACAGGGATGAATCTATATTCTTTTGCCTTTAATGTACGGTGTAGCACAGTGTCATCTATTGTTACGTTTATCATGTAACTGGTTGGAGCCATCTGTGTATAATAATGAAAAGCCTGTGCCATCGGTCATGAATTCATATCGATGGGTGTGAAAATCAGCTTGTCATTCATTCACCATTTACCCACAATCCATGCTGGTTACAGCCAAAGTACAGCTTGCCACTATAACGCTTTGGAATACGCACCTCGCCGCTTTGTTCCGGATAAAGCCTGACGATAAGAACTCGGTCACAAGCCACGTAAGCAATAAAGCTAAGGTAATGCGTCTTGGACATTTCATGTAAAAACGTAATGTAGTAATCATCTTCAATGGTTTCTACTTTAAGATTATGGTTTTCGTCGCTTGGTTTTGCGATGAGTGCAATTAATTTTCGTCCACAGCAGGACAGCTCTGCCTCGCTTGTAGAGGTTATAATATTCCCACAGGTTGGACAAACATAAAATTTTATTCTTTTCATATTACCTCCGTCTGCATTGTTTGGGTCTAAATCCCCCAACAATATTTTCTCAATGTTTACGTTTAATACATCTGATAACTCATGAAGCAGAGACACATCGGGACAACCCAATCCACGCTCCCATTTTGAAATGGCTTTGTCGCTGATATTCATAGCATCAGCAAGCTGCTTCTGTGTCAGCCCTTTTTCTTTGCGTAGTCCCAGTATCAGCCTTCCAACTTTTTTGCAATCCATGATACATACCTCCATGTATCTAAAATAATCGCAGACGGACAATAATTCAATAAACGCTCCGTAGAGTTCGTTCTTGATCGCCACAGAACAAGCATTGAACATCTTTTTATCAATATCGCCATCGTCGGTTGTCCATTTCCTCATCAAGTTTCTTGACGACATTGTTCTTCTTGATTCCTGCTCCGTAAACAGCGCAGAAAGCTACCCTTGCGAATAGTACATCCCCTGCCCCTGTGGAGTGCTATTGAATGTCATACTACTTGGAGGCAACGTGATAAACTTAAGCTGATACGTCCCAGGTGAATAAATGCAAGGGAAAAATGATTATGATTATAGGCTTAAGCTATGGGGGGGAGAAATATGAACAGATTTATCATCGGCCAATACGGAAGCTTTGACGATAAGAAGTACAAGAGAGACTTCAAGGAAGGATTTTTTGGGATTGAGGCGTGTTTGTTTAGTCATGAGCATGATATCGCGAATTTAGTCAAAGAAGCAAAGCAAGTGGGATTTCAAATCGGAGTGCATTTTCCTTTACGAGCAGGAATTTCAAAGCATAGGGATGCACAATTTCTGTCCAGTGATCGTACTGTTAGGTTACAAGCATATGATCTTATTCAACGGGAGTTGGACTTTTTAGCTACTATAAATCCTTTTTATGTACTGTTTCATTATCCAAAGCCTGTTATCTTAGATGAGAGGGTTGATTGGAGTAAATGGCGTTTTGAAGATCCGAGTGAATATGAATATGAAACATCTTATTCCTTCACGGACTTCAAAGAAACGAGCGAGATACTATTTGCGTGGCTTTCTCAAAAAGGTCGAGAGTATAACTTTACCCCGATTCTAGAATTGGATGGCTTGAATAAATACATATACAACGATCATTTCTTTAAACATTTATTGGAAAAATATAGTGATATAAGGCTTTGTCTAGATACAGCAAGGTTATTTTTACAAGATCAATTAGACCCCTTCTTTGATTCCAAATTAGTCATAAAGAAATATGCAAGATTTGCAGACACGATTCACTTGTCCAATGTCCAAATCACTGACGATAATAGGATTCAAAAAAGTCGATACCCCGTCTTGCCTAACCAAAACCCAATTGATGGTTGGGCACCCATTGAGGAATACTTAAGCATTATCATTCAAGAGAACAAGAACATAAAGATCATGTTCGAGCATAGGTCAGATTTAGTCTCTGATGAAGAACTGTGGGAGTGCTATAACTGGGTCAATCAATTATTTGCTTAATAAGTTGCAGGCCTACGAGTCTGCAACTTTTTTGCATGTCGACATCGGTGTCTAATGGTGTTAGACTATAATTGTCTAAAGGTATTAGACAATGGAGGTTTTCTTATGGAAAAATATAAGCTTGGTGAAATGGAACAGCGATTTGCTGATTTAATATGGGAACATGCACCGATAAAAACCCATGATCTGATCACATTATGTGTACAGGAATTTAGCTGGAAAAGAACGACAACTTATACAATGCTAAAGCGGCTATGTGACCGGGAAATCTTTCGGAATGACAACGGAACCGTTATTGTTTTAATGGGAAAAGAAGATTTTTTAGCGGAAAAAGGTGAAGCGTTTTTAGTGGAATCCTTTGAAGGATCACTGCCTAGATTTCTAACAGCTTTTACCCGTCGGAAGAAATTGAGTGAACAGGAAATTGAAGAAATACAAAAACTGATTGATAAACACAAGGAGGGATAGACGTGTTGGAGAAAGTATTTCTACAAATTCTTAATATGAGCTATATTGGCAGTATCGTCGTTTTATTTATATTAGCAGCAAGAATACTTCTAAAAAAAGCGCCAAAAAAGTTCTCATATCTATTATGGGCCGTGGCTCTTTTTAGACTGATTGTGCCAGTTTCTTTTGAAAGTATTGTAAGCTTGATTCCTGTGAATCCAGCACCTATTCCCAATGATATTATGTACAATCCATCGCCCCAGATTAATACGGGAGTTTCCAATATTGATCATTCAATCAGTAGTTCCCTTCCTGTGGCTGATGCAACGGCAAGTGTGAATCCAATGCAGGTTTGGATTTTTATCGGATCATTGCTTTGGATCATTGGAACGGTGGTACTTCTAATCTATGGAATGGTATCACTCATGAGAATGACAAGAAAACTAAATCATGCAACCTACGAAAAGGAAAATATTTATCATTCAGTCAATGTGGAGACACCTTTTGTTTTAGGCTTGATTCAGCCAAAAATTTATCTACCTGCTTCCTTATCAGAGTCTGAGAGGAAATATATATTACTTCATGAACAAACCCATATCAAGAGATTTGATCATGTCATTCGATTTATTAGCTATTTAGTTTTATGCATTCATTGGTTTAATCCGTTTGTATGGATTGCTTTTTGGTTGAGTGGTAAAGACATGGAGATGTCTTGTGATGAGTCTGTGATAAGTCAATTGGGTCATGGTGTGAAAAAGGAATATTCCCAGTCCCTGCTAAACCTTGCAACAGGAAAAAGAAATCTTCGAATGACACCTCTTGCTTTTGGTGAAGGAGATACAAAAGGACGGATAAAGAATATCTTAAGATACAAAGAGCCGAAGTTCTGGGTCGCTATTGTGGCAGTTATTGCTGTGGTGGTAATTAGTATCGGGCTTATCAATGATCCCCAAGATAAGCAACTGTCGATAGAGGATTATGCTAATCAATTTATTGATGAAACAATTGCAGCGAATGACACCGATGATTATTATTTTAAGATTATCGATAGAAAAATTACAAAACTCGAAAAAATAGCCTCCATCGATGAACTTTTACCCACAGGTACATTAGAGATTTGGAGTCTCGAATATCGCCTTAAGCCCGAAGATATGAGTAAGATTATATTAGCCGGTGGTATGAATGAAGTGAACGGTTGGATTACCGAAGAGACGAGTATGGGAAAACCGCTGTTGGTCTTTTCTTATGAACATTCTACGCCACAATTTTTAGGTCCCATTTGGAGTGGTGAGGCAGAACTTTCCACACTGGCAGGACAAGAAACTGCACTTCGCATTTTTCTGGAAAAGAGTGGAATGGTATCTAGGGAAACATACAGTGGGAATCATATTGTTATACAATTTCCGCTATCAACCGGGGAAACCTGCCAACTTCTTTTATCCCAACCGGTTATTCAGGGAGACCATGGCATCTGGTGTGTAGAACGTTGGATGGATGGAAATGGTTCAGTGTATTATGTTACGCCAAAAACGGATATCAGGTTAACAGAGTATTTTCAGAAATTACAAGATGAAGTGGATCAGGGGCATAAACCATGGCTTATGGATCCTTTACAGGTTGCTATCGAATGGATCAACAATGATTTAGGTCAAAATGTCTCTCTGGATGAACTTGAACTTAAGTATTCAGCCACTGTAAAAGACTTCATGGTGACTCCAGTAAGCCATTTTATTGGATTTATATCAGACTTTGAAACCGCAAAATATTCCAAGCCCTATTTTCATCTGGATCAAATTGAATGGTTGACATTAGAGGATAATGAGAGACTGGAGGAACTCAATATCGACCCTAATGAAGATATGCCCAATGGTTTTTATATCCATAATCCTCATAACTATCCTATGTTTTTTCAAGTAACCGAAGATACCAAGTACAACATTATCGTACTTGGAGAGGAAGTAACTCATAAGTCTGTGAATATGGAGGATTTCATTAAACATCTAGAACAATTTTCAGATTTTACACCACCGTTTTGGGTTACCACCAAAGATGGTTATGTGCAAGATATTACAGAACAGTATGTACCGTGAATGGCGATCTTAAATTGGAACTCTGATTAGAAAGTGAGGGATTTTTTCAAAATTATATGAATTGGTCATTGCAGTATGTAATGATATTGTTTTGAAAAAATGTTGAGAGGTGATGGAAATAGAGAACTTCTATTTAAAAACGGCTAAACTGTATGATGCAGATAATCGGGCGGTATTTTCAGCCGATATCCCATTTTTACTTGGATAGGGCGAGAAGTCTTGGGGGTAATACACTTGAATTGGCGTGTGGTACAGGCAGAATTACAATACCGCTTGCTGAGGAAGGAATTAATATATGGGGCTTGGATTATTCAAGCAGTATGTTGGAAGTTCTGAAAGCCAAGGTAAGTAAGCTATCCAAGGAATCGCAACAAAAAATACATACCATATTTGGTGATATGACAGATTTTATATTGCCTGAACAGTTCAAGCTTATTTTTATTCCTTTTCGTAGCTTCCAATCCTTAGAGAATGACGAGCAGGCATTACGATGTCTCTCGTGCGTTGATCGCCATTTGGAGGACGAAGGGCAGTTCATCATAAACGTATTTAAGCCTCTAAAAGAGATTGGCGAATGGTGGATCAATCTTAATGAAAAATTAGACTTTGAATCCACCCTGGAGGGCGGCGAAAAGGTTACAAGACATTCCATTAATAAGGCGTATGACCTCGATAAACGGCTACTTTTTACGGAATATATATACCGTCTATACAAGGGTAACGAGTTAATTGAGGAATATCATGACAGTATTAGACTAAGGTACTTCTATGGGGATGACATAAGGGAACTAATAGCTTCTTCGGGATTTACCATTGAGAAAGAGTATGGTTGGTATGATGGTACTCCTATTAATGAAGGTAATGAATTTATTTTTGTTTGTCGTAAAGCTTGATTGTATTCCCCACCCCTTCGGGGTGGGTTATTTGTTTCAGTGGTCGCTCCGCTTCGCTCGGGGTTTTTGCCTTAATTTTCAGATTCTTTATTTAATGAAAACACAGGTGGGTTTAGGTTTCCTACATGACATCAAACATGCTCAGGTATGGCTTTACCACGTGCATGATAAACATGCTCTGTCATGAATCCCTCGCATTTAGGCGACCGTGACGGGGCTACAAATCATTGTAGTATCTGAGGATGAAGTTACAACTTCAAATTAAACACCTGTCCAGCTAACGGGACATCACCTACTTGTGAACGCAGGGGCGGTTATTTTACGTGTGCTACCGCAAAGCCACGGGTAAAGCATTTTATGAGTTTGTAAGAAAGCACCCTCTTGAACTGCGGTTTTCTGTTTGAAATAGGTATAGTATATTCTACATAATTGATGAAAGGAAAACGAAAACTAATCCGAACAGATGTAAAAAGCAAGGATAGATCAATACTTACGATGCTAACCATTCCGATTGGACTATTAATTATTTTCTGGGTAGCTGCAGAAATAGCGTTTCCACATTAATAGGCGCTACTCTGAAATCTTTTAAAGGAGGAGATCATGATGTCCAAAATGAACACATCCAGGATAGCTTATATACTCGGTTCAATGCTACTAGGGATGGCTTCATTTATGATTAGTGGAGTTATAGCCTGTCTCGTGATCTTGCTCCTTGATAATTATATTGTGGCAACAATAATAGCTGGAGGCATTGGAGGACTTTTTCTCGGTCTATTACTCCAGATGCGACAAAAGACTGGAAGGATGGCAATTGCGGGTATCATTGGGATGCCGATCAGTCTTATCATAAGCTTCCTTCTAGTAGAGGGTTTTGGCTTGCTATTTCCTTCAATTGGCATGAATTTTGAGAATTCTGCAATTCCCGATATTAGTGCCATCGTCTTGATGGGAATCATTTTTGGCGCAGTTGTTGGGTTAATGATCTATGGTAGAATATCCATTTGGTTATTTTCTGCTGTCTGTGGGACTATTTCTATTCCTTTTGGATTATTAGTTGGAGCCATGAACTCGGGGCATTACATAAAAGCCTGGTTGGAGAATTTGTCAGAGGTTTTTGGTAAAATAGATATAAATTTTCTAGCGATCACCATTTCACTTGGTATTGGTATCGGCTTAAGCATAGGTCTATATAATATGAAAACCAAGAAGTACCCAACAGTGCATCCTGAAAGATATAATGATCCTGTAGCGATGAATTGTAGCTGGCGATGTCTTAAATCGGGTAGTGCCAATTTTACAACTCACAGGCTATTTCGAACAGCAGATCATGACCTCGTCTACCGATCAACTATATTGTCAAAAATTATTGGCATCTTTTTCATCATAGTAGGTACAGCTATGCTGGTCGCTTATTTTGCTGTAATCATCAAACATTGGACAATGCCAGTGTTTGGGCTGATTTTTGTGATATCAGGGACTGTGATTTTTGTTCAAAGTATTATTCCAATCGGTTTTGACAGTCGAAAAGGATTGTTCTACAGAGGATGGAGACAAAAGGGATGCACAAAAATGAGTAACCAGAAGTATTGTGTGTCCTTCAACCAGATTCATGCAATTCAACTTTTGAAAAAAATCGGTAGGGTTAGTAGTAGTTCAGAAAACTTCCATGAAGATCGTTATTTTTATGCCTATGAGTTGAATCTGGTATTACATAATGGCGCGAGAAAGTATATCATGACCTATATCAATCTAGAACAAGCTCTGGCAGATGCTGAGCAGATTTCCCAACTGGTGGGGGTTCCTGTCTGGAATGGGATGGCTACTAAATAGAAAGGGGTTATGGAAAATGAGTATTCGAGTAGGAATAATGGGCTATGGTAATTTGGGGCGCGGCGTAGAATGTGCAATTAAACAAAATCCGGATATGGAGCTTGTAGCAATCTTTACACGGCGCGATCCAAAAAATTTAAAAGTACTAACCGAAACTGCAAAGGTCTGTCATGTCGATGAAGCTGAGAACATGAAAGAGGCAATTGATGTCATGATTCTTTGCGGGGGAAGTGCAACAGACCTGCCTGCACAATCGCCAAAATATGCGGAGATGTTTAATATCGTCGATAGCTTTGATACCCATGCTGGAATTCCTCAGCATTTTGAAGCTGTAGATGCTGCCGCTAAGAAAAGCGGTAAAATTGGCATTATTTCGGCTGGCTGGGATCCCGGTATGTTCTCCCTTAACAGACTATATGCTGATGCGATCCTGCCCAATGGACAAGACTATACGTTTTGGGGTAAGGGTGTCAGTCAAGGGCATTCGGATGCAATTCGCAGAATCGCTGGTGTAAAGGATGCTAAACAATATACCGTTCCCGTTGAAAATGCGCTCTCAGATGTTCGTAGCGGTAAAAATCCCGTGCTTTCCACACGTGAGAAGCATACGCGTGAATGCTTTGTGGTAGCTGAGGAAGGAGCGGACAAAGCAAGAATCGAGAGTGAAATTAAGAATATGCCCAATTACTTTGCAGATTACGATACAACCGTACATTTCATTAGTGAGGATGAATTGAAGAAAAATCACAGCGGAATCCCTCATGGTGGTTTTGTGATCAGATCGGGTAAGACCGGGTGGAATGAGGAACACACACATATAATTGAATATAATCTAAAGTTAGATTCAAATCCGGAGTTTACAGCTTCTGTTGCAGTCGCATATGCAAGAGCGGCATACCGGCTTCATTCTGAAGGACAGAGCGGTTGTAAAACGGTATTTGATATTGCTCCAGCATACTTATCTCCCAAAACTGCAGCAGAGCTTCGGAAAAGCTTATTATAGTATTTTTAATGAGAGCGATCTGGAGGGAAAACACGGTTAGGCGATTGGATGTTATATAAATTAGTTGTTTTCGCAGTGACAAGTTCGAATTTGCAAGTTGATTATCGTAGAAAGGAGTATATGATTACATAGAATTTTACTATGTGTATATCATACAAAGTTAAATATGAATCAAAAGACATATGAATTTGAAACCATCATCAAGAAAGTCCCTGACATAGACGACGCATATATTGCGGTACAGCGTGAGAATGTTCAGTCATTCGTTTGACGGTGTACAAGACAAGCAAAGGCACGGGAATCATCACGAATTGGGGGATGAGTATGCCGAAAGCACGAAAAATGTTAAGTAACTGGGATGCACCGTATATTCAGCCACTTGTAAAGTTAATTGAAACGCAGAGTAAATCAACGCTTGCACATTGGGCGGTAGATTATGCCGAACGAGTCTTATTGCCGCTTTGGAGCAAGTACTATCCGGATGATCTACGTCCGCAAAATGCACTGATTGCTGCCTGGCAGTGGTTGTCGGGAGAAATAAAGCTCCCGGAAGCAAAAACAGCAATCCTCGAGTGCCATGCGGGCGTATGCTTGACGCGCTGCGTGCTGTTGCCGTGGAGAATGAAACCAGTCCAGCGAAAATCAACTGGAAATGCTGATCATGACCGAAGTCCAGGACATTTTGAGTAGATAGGGCGAGAAAATTTGGGGGTAATACACTTGAATTGGCGTGTGGTACAGGCAGAATTACAGTCCCCCTTGCTGAGGAAGAAACAATATATGGGGCTTGGATTGTTCAAAATGAACACCTAGATTTTGAATCCACCATTGAGGGTGACGAGTTAATTGAAGAATATCATGACAGTATTAGACTAAGGTACTTCTATGGCGATGACATAAGGGAACTTATAACTTCTTCGGGATTTACCATCGAGTAATCCGATGAGAAAAGGTACAATATTCTCCCCTGGTAGAAACCGTATAAAGATTATTTTGGAGGCATTTATGAAAATTGAAAAATCTTGTGGTGCCATTGTTTTTCGCAAAGATAGCGAAGAAATAGTCTATCTGATTCTTCAACATACTGCAGGTCACTGGTCTTTTCCAAAAGGTCACGTTGAGAACGATGAAACTGAAATAGAAACAGCTCAAAGGGAAGTACTTGAAGAAACAGGACTACATGTAGCAATTGATTTTCGCTTTCGAATGTCAAATACGTACACACCTTACACAAATGTACTGAAAGAAGTCATTTATTTTGCTGCAGAAGCTACAAAATCAATAGTGGTCCTTCAATCTAATGAAATTTTATCTTCATTATGGCTTCCACTGGATGAAGCACTTCAACTACTTACCTTTGAATCGGATAAGGATATTCTGATAAAGGCTGATGAATATTTGAAAAAGAACTATTCAAAGTGATTCAAAGTTGTGTTTATTACATCCATGTTGTGTTGTTGTATTGATATCACCTGTATCGTCTGAATGAAGGCTCGGAAGGGCTAAAATACAAGGCTTTTGTAATATTACCACCTGCACAGGGAACTGTTCAGGTGGTAATTTATTTTTGAAGTGTAATTTTTAATTCTTGATCCGCATCAATGCTGTGAAACTGGATAAAGCTTCACGCAGATGACGATAGTAGGTAGAATGACTCATATGGCATGAACTGGCCGCTGCTAGCGCGTCATGGACTTTCAGCGCTTTTTCATACAGTTTTTATTCAGTCATCATAGCAAAAGTACCTCAATCGACCAAGCGAATGTCTATTATGTGTTGAAATCAGAAAAGAATGTATATGTTCCCTTGACGAACTTTGACTGATATAATGCCTTATCTGCTTTTTTGAATAGCAAGTCAAATTCTGTTGCATCTTCTGGAAAAATGGATACGCCAATGCTATTTGTGCAACTATAACTATCGCCTTCGCATTTAATTAACTGCTGAAGCTTTTGGCTAAGCCATTCAATATTAGGAATATCCAGTATTAAAAGGATGAACTCATCTCCACCAAATCTGCCAATAATATCTGTTTTTCTAAAACTTCTATTTAATGTGTCAGCGACTAACTTGATAATATTATCTCCTAATGCATGACCATACGTATCATTGAATTTTTTAAAGTTATCAATATCAATCAATATGAGAGCATGTCTCTGGGTAGAATTTCTGTATAATGATTTAACGATCAAATCTATCGTATGATTTTTGTTATAAAGGCCAGTAAAGTTGTCAAGTTTAACAGCTTTCTCTAACGTGTCTGTCTTTGTTTTCATACTTGTAATGTCTGTAATGACACCGATCATTTTCACAGGTATGTTGTTTTCATTAATAGGTGTAACATCAATTTTGCACCATATAAAATCAGAACCTCCAGCTCTCATGCGTGCTTCATAAGTAGTTGATTTCCCATTAAATATACATTGAAAAGCTTCATCTATAACTTGAGCATCATCTGGATGTGAAAAATATTCGGTTACAGCCTTTTGATATTCACTTGGGCTTAATTTGCTATAAGGTTGAACATCTTTAAGGATTACATCACCGGATACTCCGAATATATCTTCAGCATTTTCAAAAAAGGTATATAATTGATGGGCTAAATCAACTTCAAACACACATATTTTTGCAGCTTTTAGTGCGATATATAGGCGTTCCTTATATTTTTTTGCTTCAATAATATAGTTGACTTTTATAGTTTTTGTATTATTCAAAATATAGCCCTTCTTTTTGTCTTCAAATACTTTACACAAGTATTGTACGTCATCATTCAGATTTTCGATACTACTGTTTCAAAAATCTTATCCCAAGCAGAGATAGTTGCAAAAATTATCATATATGTGATTAAAAAGGAAGAAGAAGTACGCCATTCGGTGTATAACAATGAATCTAGAGCAGGAGTGAACCCCTTAATGTCCAATATATTGATGTAGAACCAATCATCAACGAATCAATAAAAAATATCCTACTAACAAGGAGGGAGTGAGTTGAAAACTTTCAATCAAGATAAGCTAAACCAGATTATCGAAGCTGTTACGGGAAAAAAGCATATTTATGGTGCTGTTTTTCATCTTTCAACAGGTGATGGGAGTCAAACCTGGTGTGGTGCTGCTGGTAACCTCAAGATTGATAGCCGCTATTATATTGCAAGTATCAATAAATTGTTTATCTCTTCGATTATTTTAAGGCTTATTGATGAAGGCAGGCTATCGTTTGATGATTCGTTGTCCAAGTACCTACCGGAGGATTTAATGACTGGGCTACATGTATACAAAGGTCATGATTATTCCAATGAGATTACGATTTTACATATGCTATCGCAAACATCTGGCTTACCTTGCTATTTGTTAGATAAGCCGCAAAATGGTATCTCTGGTATGCAAGAGCTTGAGGCTGGTATGGATCAAGCATGGCCAGCTGAAAGGGTCATTGAGCGCATCAAAACGCTGGAACCACATTTTCCACCTGGTGAGGGTAACCAAGCCAAATATATCGATACCAATCACCAATTATTAAACCTCGTAATCGAAAATGTAATGGAAATGCCTGTTCAGTCCGTGCTTAACCAGTTATTTGCTAACCTTGGTATGTCAAACACCTATGTATGCGAGGACTTGAATGATGTGGGTTATGTGCTTGCATATTTTCAAGACAGACAAGTGAATATCAGCAAGTATTTAACCTCGACAAAAAATGACATTATCTCCACAGCTCCAGACCTGATGCGCTTTATCAAGGCTTTTTTCAGCGGTTATTTCTACCCGAAAGAAAAGTTAAAAACCCTTGAAAAGTGGAAACCTATCTTTTTCCCATTTCATTATGGAATAGGCATCCAAAAGTTTTATATGCCCCGTTACCTCTCACCCTTTAAAGCAGTACCGGATATGCTTGGGCATTGTGGCTCAACTGGTGTAGTAGCATTTTATATTCCCGATATGGATCTATATATTACGGGTACAACCAATCAAGGAGCACGACCAAACATCGCCTTTCAAGCCATGATCAAAATGGTTCATGCGCTGTAGGAAAATGCAATATTTGTTGCTAGGGAAATCAAGCTATTAGAGGAGATGAAGCAAAGGGGCCATTAGACTTTGCTCTAATCGGAATTCTTGCTTCGATTAGTACCATCTTAGCACAAAGAGGAATAAGCATTTTTGCCATTTCTACCTATGATACAGACTATATTTTAGTGAAAGAGAAGGATATTGAGCGTGCTATCGAGGCACTAATTGACGAAAGATATGAAGTTGTTCACTAAGCTCATGATGCTTGGAAGCTGATAGCAATATCGTACATTGCTTAGCGAAGTGAACTTTTCCAACCTATTTGCTGAGGTGCCAAATATGAAAAAAGCGTTGTCAGAGATGTCATTGAAAGAATTGTGGGAGCTATTCCCGATTATCCTTAAAGAGCACAATCCTAAGTATAAAGAGTGGTATGAAATTGAAGCAAAACAGCTGTTCAGTTGTATCGAGCATGATAAAATACAACGCATCAATCATATCGGAAGTACTGCGGTAGAAGGATTGATTGCAAAGCCTACGGTAGATATTTTGTTAGAAGCTGCTAATGATTGCCACATTCCAAAGCTCATTGAAATCCTCAAGACAAATGGGTGGATTCTTATGTCGAGTGAGGATGAGCCGAATTTACAGCTGGTGTTTAATAAGGGATATACACCGGATGGTTTTGCAGAAAAGGTTTATCATCTTCATGTTAGGTATTTGGACGATTGGAATGAGTTATATTTTCGGGATTATCTCTTAGATCATCCTGATGTTGCGCTCAAATATGGAAACTTTAAATTGAGTTTGTGGCAAGAATACGAGCACAATCGAGATGGATATACAGAAGCTAAGACAGCGTTCATCATGCAATATACTGAAAAAGCAAAATTGGAGTATGCAGGGAGATACACTCCTTTTCTTGATGGCTTTTAGAAGACATGGTTCAGATTTATCTTCTTGAGCTTGCTAACTCTTTGTTAATGGGGACATTACTTCATTATCTTTAGATGTAGACATTGTAGAAGTTTGCTCATTTACTGTCTCTTCAGATTTCTCAGAGCTTGCAACACTTTCATGTTCAACCATGATCTTTATCTTTTCTCCAGCATCCTTCAAGGCTTCTCCTACTTTATTATTCATCTCAGAAATTTTATCTTTTATTTTTCCTAACTGTTCACGCTTCGCTACTGCTTTTTGACCAGAAAGGGAACGAGCTTCATCTTGCTCGATTTCCTTCGCTAAAATCCTTGCTTGTCCTTGCATCTTGCTTTTTACAGACGATACCGTTTTTAGCTGTGTCATGTCACTGCTTAAAGCGACCAGATTATTTAGCTGTTCATTCTGGCTATCTTCCTTGGTTTTAGGTTGATGTTCGGTAGCTGGCTGCTTATTTTGGTTTGTACCCATTTTTTTCTGCTGTTCTTTAAAGATATGTTCTGCAATTTGCTTTTCAATCGTATCGATCTGTTCATCAAAAATATCTAGTTGTTCCTTAATCGAAGATAAGCTCTGTCCTTCTTCAGTAGTTCTTTCGATTAATCGGTTTTTACTTTCGATAACATTTTGCTTCTGCTTCAGTAGGGAATCAAGAAGACTGCTGATTTTGGTTTGGCTTTGAAAAGCATTCTTTGAAGATTGGCTTATGGATACAGTATCATGTTGATTGGTAGAACTTAGCTTTAGCCCACTCAAGTGTGGATGATTACCTGTTGGGCGGATTCTCGTTCCAATCATTGGTGAGAAGTTTGAGATACGCATTAGATTTTTTCATCTCCTGTAAGATGTTTTTGACTATCTATTATAGATATCGGCAAATGCTAAAAAATAATAAATGAAAGGTTCCGTTGTTACACTCACAACAACCAATTAAGAAGGGAGCATGATCGATGAACAATATATACCTTGTTCGCCATTGCAAGGCAGATGGACAAGCGGCTGATGTCCCATTGACCGAGCTCGGCGTGCAACAAGCGAATCAGCTAGCCCAGTTTCTCGCGAGTAAGCAGATTGATTCAATTATTTCGAGCCCATATACTCGTGCCTATCAATCGATCAAACCATTGGCTGATCAGCTTCTTCTCGAAGTTGCTTTCGATGATCGACTCGTTGAGCGTGTTCTATCTGATAAGAATCAACCGAATTGGCTGGAAATGCTGCGTAGAACCTATGATGATGTAGATCTTTTCTATGAGGGTGGCGAATCTAGCAAAGAAGCCATGCGCCGTGGAGTAGATGTTATCATGGAAGTATTAGAACAGCCACTTAAAAATACGGTGATCGTCTCCCATGGCAACCTCATCTCCCTTCTGCTAATGCATTTTGATGAGCGTTTTGGCTTTGCTGAATGGCAGGCCATGTCCAATCCCGATGTATATCAGCTCTCCTTTCATCATCATCGTCCCAGCATTCAGCGGATTTGGAATGAAGATTAATACGGAACGAAATAATGAGCGAGTCTTGCCAGTTTGACGGAGTTGAAGGAGTGAAAAAATTTGCAGCTAATGTACGGAACAAGGAATCAAGCAAAGCTTCATGCCATGAATGCGGTATTAAGTAGCTTGGGTATTGAGATGCTTTCTCTCAATGATACGAATCTACAGATGAGTCCAGTGATAGAGAGTGGTAATAATCCGCTAGAAAATGCTAGGGTGAAGGCGCTAGCCTACTATGCAGCATGGAAGAAGCCGATTTTTTCTTGCGATTCTGGTCTATATATCGATGGTCTTGCTCCTAGCGACCAACCGGGTGTTCATGTTCGGAGGGTCCATGGGAAAGAGCTGACCGATGAAGAGATGATTCAGTATTATTCAGGGTTGGCACGCCATGCAGGTGGTGAAGTAAGGGCTCGCTATCGGAATGCGATCTGTCTCGTCATGGATGATGGGACCATGTTTGACTATGATGGAGATGAGATTGCATCCGAGGAATTTATCTTGACCTCTAAGCCCCATCAGAAGCGCAATCAAGGCTTCCCATTAGATTCACTCTCGAAGCATCTCCAAACAGGAAAATACTATATGGATCTCACCTATGATATTGCCAATGAAGATCATATCTTTATGGGATTCAAAAATTTTTTTCAGAAAAGTTTAGGTCTATGACAGAAAAAGAGTAGGAGGAATGTTGTCCTATGGGAATAAATACGATACTAGATGGTTTCCAATTAAGATTTGCAGAAAAAAAAGATGTCCCTCTCATTTTAAAATTTATCAGAGAGCTAGCGGAGTATGAGAAAATGTCAGATGCGGTGATCGCAACGGAAGAAGGCTTAATGGAATCCCTGTTTAAGCGAAAGATGGCGGAGGTGATTATTGGCGAATACAACAATCAACCTGTAGCCTTTGCCTTGTTCTTTCATAACTTTTCTACCTTTCTTGGAAGACCAGGTATTTACTTGGAGGATCTATATGTTAAACCGGATATGAGAGGAATGGGAATCGGCAAGGTCATGCTCTCTTTTCTAGCAAAACTAGCTATAGATCGTAAATGTGGAAGGCTGGAATGGTCCTGCTTGGATTGGAATGAGCCCTCCATTCAGTTCTACAAGAAGCTTGGTGCGACTGCCATGGATGAGTGGACGGTATATCGTGTATGCGACAAGACATTGGATATGCTAGCTCAGAAATTTCACGAGTAAATGTGTAGGAGATCTTCGCTTCATGTGCACATTTCAAAAATATAGTGAATTGGGAGTGCTATGATGAGTATCTTAGACGGGTTAGCCTCTGTCTGTGGAGAAAAACCTAAGGCTGCAAATAAGGCGGTTGCTATGCAGTGTATTGCCAATCCATCCCACATCGCAGAGATTGCCGATCACATTGGTAATCAGAATCATAAAATTGGAGCAGACTGCGCTGAGGTGATGACGATGATTGCTGAGGAACAACCAGAGCTCATATCATCCTATGCTCCAACACTGCTGGACCACCTAAAGCATAAGAAAAGTAATGTTCGTTGGGAATGTGCTCATGCTCTAGCACTAACTGCGCATACCATTGGCGATCTTCTTCTTGGTAAATTGGATGATTTTCTAAGGATTATTGAGAATGATGATAGTATTGTGGTACGTGATTATATCACTGATATTCTTACAAATCTGGCTAAGATCGGTGAAGCAGAAGCAAAAGCAGTATATCCATATCTTACTCAGGCCTTGGTGGCTCACAATCGTCGTCATGCAGGACATGCCATCGATGGATTGATTCATATCGCTTCAATAACCGATTCATTTGATGCAGATATTATTAGGTTAATCGAGCCATCTCTCATGGCTGAAAAGAAAGCAGTTGCTGGAAAAGCAAATAAACTTATCAAACTGATAGAAAAAAAGAATAAGTAAAATATGAAGCTCTACGCTCAATAATCATCATTGACATTCATATTTAATCGTGGTAGAACGGATAATGGCACAAAAAACATCACAACAGTCCTTTAAATCAATCCTGTGAGGTTGAGAAGGAAGCGTAGATAAGCAGCTTGTGTAGCTCGTCGTATATTTACTGCGGATCAGTATGCTTAGATAGCCTTCTTGCCTTTGAGGTAAGAAGGCTTTTTTGCGATTTTTCTATCGCCTTCCATCGCAAGTGCGACTGTGTGTAATCAGGGGAGGAATTATGTTGGATATGTCAATGGATGCACCAGAAGTTATCGTGGAGTCAAAATCAAAAAGGTATAAAACCTTATTGGGATCTGTACTCGGCTATGCCGCTGAGGGATTTGATATGCTTTTACTCTCCTTTGTCATGGTCTATATCTTGAGTGATTTTAGCTTATCGCCAGTGGAAGGTGGCAACCTGGTCCTAGCCACAACCATTGGGATGCTAGTTGGATCTTATCTCTTTGGCTTTCTCGCAGATGTATTTGGACGAATTCGTGTCATGGCCATTACTATTCTATTATTCGCTATAGCAACCGCCTTGATTTACTTTACAACAAATTATTGGCAGCTCCTGGTTCTTCGCTTTCTAGTAGGGATGGGCGTTGGTGGGGAATTTGGGATTGGGATGGCCATCGTCACGGAAACCTGGTCAAAGGAGATGCGCGCCAAAGCAACCTCAGTGGTTGCGCTGGGTTGGCAATTGGGCGTGCTGGCTGCGGCGGTTCTACCGGCCTTGGTAGTCCCCCATTATGGCTGGAGAGCGGTCTTCTTATTCGGATTAATCCCCGCGTTGTTAGCCGTCTATGTTCGTAAAAGTTTAACAGAGCCTAAGCTATGGGAACAGAAGAATCAGATGAAAAAGGCGTTACAGCAGAAAGCAGAGCAAGGAAGCTTAACTGCCGAAGAAGCAAGACAATTAGCCAGCATGAAGAAGTTCCCTTTGAAGAAGCTATTTGAAAATCGAAGAATTACAGTCACCACCATTGGTCTTATCTCGATGTCGTTTATTCAAAACTTTGGATACTACGGGATCTTCACATGGATGCCCACCATTCTTGCTGAGAAATACGGCTATACATTGGCGAAGGCGAGCGGTTGGATGTTTATCTCAACTATTGGAATGCTCCTTGGTATTGCATCCTTTGGCATCCTCGCTGATCGAATTGGACGTCGGAAAACATTTACGCTCTACTATATTGGTGGTACTATAGCTTGCTTAATCTACTTCTTCCTGCTCAAGGATGAGACCTTCTTATTATGGGGAAGCGCTATGCTTGGTTTCTTCGCCAATGGAATGATGGGCGGCTTTGGCGCCATCTTAGCTGAAAACTATCCTGCAGAAGCACGTTCGACTGCAGAAAATTTTATTTTCGGAACAGGTCGTGGATTAGCTGGCTTTGGACCTGTCATTATTGGATTGCTTGCAACACAAGGTGGCCTTTTTGGTGCCATGTCCTTAATCTTCCTCATCTATCCCATTGGGCTACTTATTATGTTACTATGTATTCCAGAAACCAAGGGGAAGGTGTTGAACTAAGAGTCTGGCCCCTTGAAAAAGGAGAATTCCTATTATGCTCGAAGCATTAGAAGCAAAAACCCCGTTGCTCTTAGATGGTGCCATGGGTTCTGAGTTAATGAAGCGCCTCCAGGTGCAGAGATTCTAACTACCAATACCTTTACTGCCAATCGCCTCATGCTCCAGTTGTATGGAAGGGAAGAAGAATTGGTGGAGCAGAACACCCGTGGCGTGGAGATTGCGCGTTCTGCTGTAGACGAACATTTGAAACAGACGGGGAAAAGGGCGTATGTTGCTGCCAATCTTGGACCGCTCCCATTTCCAGAAAAGTATCTACAGCACAAGAGTATTGAAGAGATCGCTCAATTCTATGAGGCACAGTATTCCGCTTTACTGAGAGCAGAGCCTGATCTATTCATCATCGAGAGTGCCTTTCATCTACCGACGGTGGCGGCGCTTGGACGAATTCAACAGCAAGCACCGAAGCGGCTCCCCATCATCCTTACGGTACCTATCTATCCTGATCCAGCGTATATCAATGGCATCCCTATTACCCATTTTTTAAACGAGGTGAAGGCTGCTCTTGCTCCTGAGGTGATCGGCTTTTCATGTGGACATTCCTTGGATACAATGGAGAGAGTATTTGATCAGTTGCCACAAGAACGAATTGCACTCATTCCTAATGCGGGCTTACCAGATGAACATGGTTGCTACCAGATGGAGATGAATCAGCTCGTGGCGCGGGTGCTGGAATTACACCGCCATTACCACTTATCCATTGTAGGAGGCTGCTGTGGAACCACGCCAGCATATATTGATAAGTTGGCAATTGGACTTGGGAAAAAGTGATTGCAGGAGGCATCGCCTATGAAGACATTCAAAAAGATCTATATCGAAATCACCAGTGTTTGTAATCTTGCCTGCCATTTCTGTCCACAGACTGAGAGGCAAGCAGAATTTATGAAGCTGGATACATTTCAGCAGATCTTAGTGCAAATTAAACCCCACACGAAATATATCTATCTTCATGTGAAGGGTGAGCCCCTCCTCCATCCGAAGCTGGATCAATTCTTGGATGCTAGCCATGAGCAAGGTTTTAAGGTGAATATTACGACTAACGGAACCTTGATTCAGAAGACGAAGCATAAGCTGCTGGGGAAGCCTGCTCTGCGACAAATGAACTTCTCCTTGCATAGCTTTGATGGGAATGAGGGGTCCACTGATCGTGAGCAATATCTAGCCAATATTTTTACCTTTGTCCGTGAGGCGGCTGCGCAGGGGGTAATAATCTCATTAAGACTATGGAATCTCGATCAAGACAATGCCACGAACCAGCAAAAGCAAAGGAATCGGGAGACCTTGGCCATTCTAGAGCAGGAGTTTGGCTTGGATTATAAAATCGAAGAGACGGTGGTCCCCGGTAGCGGTGTGAAGGTAGCAGAGGGCATCTTTTTAAATCAGGATCATCGTTTTGAATGGCCCAGCTTATTCGCGCCAGCTGATGATGGCAAAGGCTTTTGTCATGGACTACGCAATCAAGCAGGGATTCTTGTGGATGGTTCGGTGGTTCCCTGCTGTCTCGATGGGGAGGGGATTATCAATTTAGGAAATATCCATGAGACTTCATTCTCCCAAATTATCGAGAGTGAACGAGCCAATCGACTATATGATGGCTTCTCCCGCCGCGAAGCGATGGAGGAATTATGTAAGAGATGTGGGTATCGCAAGCGTTTTGGTCAATAAAAAACACAGACTTGCTCTTAAAGTAGAGCGGAGTCTGTGTTCTATTATAATTGGATAATAATATGTAACTAGGCCCGTCCCTTTAACATACCCTTCCAGTACATGGCTGGCAAGAGATAACGCTTGAGTAAATACATGCTGAGCCGTTCTTTCGCTTGATTGAAGGGGAAGGATTCCTTTGGTTGCATGCTATAATCAAATTCGATGAGCATAAGTCGACCATAGCCAGTTACAAGTGGGCAAGAGCCATAGCCTTCATATTGAGTGGTAATAGGTTGTCCCTTCATGGCGTTAAGCAGATTAGCGACGACAACAGGCGCTTGCTTTCTTACTGCAGCACCATTCTTCGTAGGTGTACCTGTATTAATTACGTCACCAAGGCTGAAGATGTTGGCATAACGTGTATGTTGAAGTGTGTGCTTATCCACTTCCACCAATCCAGAAGCATCAACCAGTGGACTCTCCTTAATAAAGTCGGGAGCGCTCATGGGTGGTGTAACGTGAATCATCTCATAGGAAACCGTTTCCGTTTCACCCGTTGTGAGATTTTCAAAGATAGCTTTCTTTTCATTGCCAATGATTTCGATTAGATTATACTGGAATTTTCGCTGGATGCCTCTCCGTTCAATCATCTCGTTGATAGCATCTTCATATTTTTTGACTGGAAAAATTTTGCCTGCAGGTGTGTAGAAGCTAATATTGACCTTATCCCGAAGGTTATGCTTGCGAAGATAATCTTCTGTCAGATACATAATCTTCTGTGGTGCTCCACCACATTTAATGGGAGTAGTCGGTTGGGTAAAGATCACATTACCGCCTTTAATATTTTGAAGGGCTTGCCATGTGCTATCTACCGTATCGTAGGAATAGTTAGAGACAACGCCATTTTTCCCTATGGATTCTTTAAGTCCTTTGATACCATCCCAATTCAACTTGATTCCAGGAGCTACGACTAAGTACTCGTAGTTTACCTTGGTTTGACGATCGGTCATCACATAGTTCTCTTCTGGTGCAAATGAGGTAACCGCCTCTTGAATCCAATGAACACCCTTTGGAATGACGGATTTTTCGGTATGGACTGTCTTTTCTTTCGGCATGACTCCAGCGCCAACCAGCGTCCATAATGGTTGATAGTAGTGATTCTCTGCTGGATCGATCACCGCGATTTGCTGTGGTGACATTTTTCGTGCCAACTGAGCAGCTACGGTAATCCCTGCAGTTCCTCCACCTACAATGACCACCTTGAATGTTTGTTCAGACATGCTATCACTCCCCCAAGTAATCTCTCATTCTTTAAATCTTTGTAACAATGTTGTCAATTCTATTGTAAACGTTTACCCCGCGGGGTACAAGCAAAAGTTATCAATTTCGACAAAAAATATTACATAATTAGACACACTTAGGGTCTATTCTAAGCTCTGCTTTGTTCAAGGAGGTGAAGTAAGCGGTCAATATGGTTCAATACTTGCTTAGATGCCTGATCTAATAAGGCTAGTTGCTTTTCTGCATCCTGCATGTCCCTGCGTGCGTAGGCTTCAGCAGCTTGCTTCGCATATTGATGAACCTGATGATGAGGTTCATCAAGTAATTGATAATCCTCGTAGGTACTTAGCCGTTTGCTGGTACTTGCATCGAAGTACCATTTTCCTAAGCGACACTCTTTATGGGAGAGTACATCTTCTGGACGTACTTGTTCAAAGCCAAGAAGCATATTATAAATACGCCACTTCCACAGGATATGATCGGTCTTCGATAATAAAAGCATGGAGCGGGTGGATAGGTGAATATTCTTGGAAAATAGCATGTTTCGTAGTGCTTCGGTTAATTTTCCGAGATCATGTACGGCTACTCCAGTATTATTGCCTAACGCCTTCACTTGTTCAGATAGATCAGTGATTTGCACCATACGTTGGGCAACATCATCTACGGCTGCAGCCTGTTCTTGTGCAGAAGCAGCTGTACTTGTAGTCGCTACACTGATTCTTTCTACATCTGTAACGATCTCTTCAAGAATGGGTACTGCTTCACTAGCCTTATGGACCCCTTGCTGAATAATGTTGGTGGTGAGGTTAATGGACTCCGACATTTCCTGGGAAAATGTCTCAAGGTTATTGACATTCTTATTCACTTCCTTGAGAGATTCTACCGTATTCTCTGCCAATTTTCGAACCTCACTAGCCACTACAGCGAAGCCTCTCCCATGTTCTCCTGCTCTTGCTGCCTCAATAGATGCATTGAGAGCAAGGAGATTGGTCTGATCAGCGATTCCATGGATTAACTGAACTACATCTTGGATTCGTGAAATATCTTGTTTTAGGCGATCAAAGTGTTCAACAATCTGTTGAAAGGTTTTATCCGTCAATACAATCTCATCGAGAGCGGCAGTAATCACCATTCTTCCTTGTTCTGCTTTCTTAACAGCATCCTCGGTCCGTTCAGCTACAGACACAGCATTACTCGCCACCTCAGCGATGGAAGCGGTCATCTCTTCTGTAGAAGCAGAGATGGTCTGCGCTTCTTCACTTTGCTCCTCCATTTTTTTGAGCAAGTCTCGAATGAACATGATCTCTGCGTTTTTCTCCATAATAGAAGTGATTCCTACGGCGGTATCCTCCATCAGCTTCTCGGTGTATACTTCGATCAGAACCTCCTGTTCGATGTTCATGGCCCGTTGGAGGCTTTCCATCAGACGAAGGCAGGTATGGGGGCTCAAAGCCTTCTTGGATAAAAGCTTAATGGTGAAGAAGAAATTAAGCTGATTAAATGCGACAAGTAATTTCCCAATATGGTAATTATTTTTTCGAAGCTGATTGAAGAAGACCATCGTCTTATCCACATAGGCTTGTGTTCTTTCCTCGAAGAAGAATGTACGGATATAGGCTTCGACGGTCTCCAAAGAAGGTGGTTCATTATTTCCTGTTCTTAATTCAACGAATTGGCTGTGAAGTAGCTGGATCGCTTCATGAAAGGACTCTTCTAGATAGGCTGCCACTTCACCTAAGCGTTTAAAGTCTTCTTGTCTAAAATGGTTATACGCTAGCGTCTCTTGAAAACGGCCTTCAAATTGAAAGTCGGTTCCTTTGCGTAACAGCTCTTGCGAAGTAATTTGTGGTCTAAAAGTTCTAGTCTTCACATGGTCACCTCCATATTTGGTATTAGTTTCATCTTAGCACGAATGGGGACAATGTACCATAATGTGAAATAATTCCCTAAATGGAATGCTGTGATTTATCTTAGAATTGGTATTAATTCATGAAGAGAAAGAAACTAGCGGTTTATGTGATTATAAAGAGGAAATGATGAATCTAAACGCGTATTTAGAGGATAAGAAATTCTTTATATTGGGGGTGTAAGCATGAATGTGATCGAGGTGCATCATCTTACCAAAACATTTGGAAAATCGAGGGGAATTGAGGATGTAAGCTTTCAGGTGGAAGAGGGAGAGATCTTTGGATTTATCGGACCCAATGGTGCAGGAAAGTCCACAACGATCCGTACCTTACTCTCCTTGCTCCATCCAACCAGTGGTAGTGCAACAATCTTTGGCATGGATGTAGCGACGAAGGGCCCAGAAATTCTTAAGGAAGTAGGCTACCTCCCGTCCGAAGTCTTCTATTATGACAATATGAAGGTACTAGAACTATTAAAATATTCTGCTTCATTCTACAAAAAGAATTGCTCTGCACGGATCTATGAATTGGCGGATCTATTGCAGCTAGATTTGAAGCAAAAAATCGCTGACCTTTCCTTTGGCAATAAAAAGAAGGTGGGTATTATCCAGGGCTTATTACATGAACCGAAGCTAATTATTCTTGATGAGCCTACAAGCGGATTGGATCCGTTGATACAACAGAAATTTTTCGAGCTCTTAAAGGCGGAAAATGAAAAGGGTGTTACCATCTTCTTCTCATCACATATCTTGCGTGAGGTGCAAAAGCTCTGTGATCGGGTAGCCATTATTAAAGAAGGGAGAATCCTGAAGGTCGAGCAGATCAGCAAACTACGGGTGGATGCCTATAAGAGGATTTCCGTTGAATCACATGCTCCTGTAGATCCAGCCTATTTTACTATGGATGGGGTAAACCAGCTTGAAGTTAAGGGGTATGCTACTAGCTTTATTTTTAAAGGAAATATTAACGTGATGATCAATAAGCTTGCTAACATAGAGCTTACCAATCTGATCATCGAGGAGCCGGACCTTGAGGAAATCTTTATGCATTATTACGAGAAGGAGGATTGAGCAGAGATGAACCTCTTTCTCCATGAATTGAAGACCTATGGGAAATCCACAGGGATTTGGGTGCTCTCCTTATCATTACTCATTATTCTCTTCTTATCCTTCTTCCCTATCTATGCTGAAAATGCGGAGGTCGTAAAAACATTGTTACAAGGATTTCCCCAAGGGTTCTTGGCTGCATTTGGGGTGGATCTCCAAACCATCTTCTCTTTCTTAGGATTCTATGGATATATTTTTAGCTATATTATGCTCTGTGGAGCGATTCAAGCGATGAATCTGGGTATCTCTGTTATTTCCAAAGAAACAAGTCATCACACAGCTGACTTTCTTCTTACGAAACCCATCAGTCGTAGCAGCGTGTTAAGTGCTAAAATCGCTGCGGTTCTCATGCTACTCCTTCTCACGAACATTATCTATATTCTGGTGGCAAGTATATCCGCTCTAATTATTAGTACATCCGCATTTCAATACACTACATTTTTATTGGTATCCTTGACACTGCTCTTTGTGCAGCTGCTCTTTAGTGCCTTGGGGATCTTGATTGCTATCCTTGCTCCAAGAATTAAGTCTGTACTAATGGTCTCCATGGGAACGGTTTCTGGATTTTTTATGTTGAGTATGCTTGTTTCTGTTTTAAGAGATGAAAAGCTTCGTTATTTTTCTCCTTTTGACTATTTTAATGTGCAGTCCATAATCCAATATTCAACCTATGAAAGTACCTTTCTACTACTGGAAATCATCCTTATTACACTTATGATTACAGGAAGTTACCTACTCTTCAGTAAGAAAGATATTCATTCAGCCTAAGGGAGGTGGAATGATGAATATTGTGATGAGAGAAATGAAGGCCAACCTAAGATCATTAATCTTCTGGTCCGTAGGGATGGTTCTTATGGTACTGATCAGTATGGGGAAGTATGCAGCCATGCCCATCTCAGGGCAAGCGATCAATGAATTCGTCTCGCAAATTCCAAAAGCACTTCAGGTCGTGATGGGCGTTGGTGTTTTTGATTTATCCAAAGCCAGTGGCTTTTATGGTGTTCTATACCAGTACCTGCTCTTAATCGCCACCATCCATAGTGTGATGCTGGGTGCTAGCATGATTGCGAAGGAAGAGCTGGATAAAACCGCCGAGTTTCTCTTTACTAAACCAGTTTCACGAGCAAGAGTGCTTCGCTTCAAGCTTGTGGCAGCATTTCTGAATCTGGTGATTTTGAATGGGGTAACGCTGCTTTCTTCCATCCTGATCTGTAATCAAGTGGCAGGAGATGAAGATTTAACGGGGGATATTCTGATTTTAATGGGTGGACTCTTCATTCTGCAGGTGCTTTTTCTATCTTTAGGAGCAGTGCTTGCAGCTATCTCTAAAAATCCTAAAACAGCACAAGCGATGGCAACAGTTGTATTGCTAATCACTTTTCTACTCGCAATTTTTATTGACCTCAATGCAAAGCTCGAGCCATTACAATATTTCACTCCCTTTAAATACTTCGAGGCACAGGATTTGCTAAATGGTGGAGACGGTGATCCCATCTTTGTAACGATTTCATTGGTACTCTCCACGATATTTATCGGTGCAACATTTTGGGGATATCAGCGAAGGGATCTGCATCTCTAAGTCTTTGTAGATCATAGGAATAGATCGTAGGAATGGCCCATCGCGAGTGCTAAAACAGCATGAGCGATGGGCCATTTTTAATCTGTCTATTTTTTATTTCTTATCCAATTCTATTCCTTATCTAGTTCACCTTCTGTACCTGCTACGACTACTGCAGCAGATGCATCGCCTACAATATTAACGGTTGTACGGAACATATCGAGAATCCGATCGATCCCTGCAATTAAGGCAATGCCTTCAAGTGGAATATTAACGGAGGATAAGACCATGGTTAGCATGATCAACCCTGCACCTGGTACACCAGCTGTACCAATGGATGCTAAAATCGTGGTTAAAACGACAGTGACTAACTGCATAAAGGTTAAATCTAAGCCAAAGAATTGAGCGATAAAAATGACGGCGACACCTTGATAGATGGCTGTTCCATCCATATTAATGGTTGCGCCAAGGGGTAGAACAAAGCTACTGATTTTATTAGAGACACCCAGGTTTTCCTGCGTATTTTTAATCGTAACTGGTAATGTTCCAGCACTGCTTGCTGTACTAAATGCAACGAGCGCTGCTGGCGAGATTCCTTTGAAAAAGCGGAAAGGACTCATTTTTGCAAAAGTTTTTACAGCGGTTGAATAGACAAGCACTGCATGAAGAATACATCCTAATGCAACAGCAATAATGACCTTTAGCAGTGGCATTAGTACGGAGAGGCCATACCCACCAATGATTGGTGCAACTAAACCTAAAATACCGAGAGGGGCTACTTTCATAACAATACCGGTGATTTTGTACATTACTTCAGCAAATCCTTCGAAGAAATTGTAGACAGGCTCTGCTTTTTTGCCAACAAATGTGATGGCGAGGCCAACAAAGAGGGCGAAGAAAATAATCTGTAGGATATTCCCTTCTGCGAGTGCTGCGAAAGGATTGGTAGGAACAATGTTAAGGAATGTATCAAGAATACTTGTTGGTTCAGTGACCGTTAGGTCTTGATGCTCCATGGTAAGATCGACACCCTTACCAGGTGAAATTAAGAAAGCAACAGCAAGTCCTATGATAATGGCGACACCAGTGGTTAATAAATAATATGAAATAGTTTTAATGCCGATTCTCCCAAGCTGCTTCGGGTCACCAATGCTTCCTACACCTACAACTAGTGTAGTAAAAACCAGTGGTGCAATAATAAATTTGATGAGGCGTAAAAAGAGGTCGCCTAGAGGCTTTAGCACTGCGACTGAATTACCAAAAATGACACCAAGGATAATTGCTAGAATAAATGCAATTAAGATTTGGGTTAGTAAGTTACCCCTTATTTTCATCATATCCCTCCTATTTCTTAGTTGGTAAACGCTTACAAAGTTGCTTAGGCTAAGAATCATAAAAATCTTGATGCCTGTAAAGTTTGCTGATTCCACGGGAATGAAACCATGTTCACTATTATCATTAGTATACGGGTCAAAACGCGCGTATAGCAATACTAGAAAAAGGGAATAAATCAGCACAAATGTCCAAAATATGGAACATTCAATCTATTTCTATGTGGCATAATCGCTTGAAATTCCTAAGGATTGCCCCCTTCAATTGCCTAAAGGATCTTGATTACAGGATGTAAAATGCGAATTTGATAAAATATCGAAAAATCATCGATAAAAGGGGAAAAGAGGAAGTTTTCCACTAAATAATGAGACTTTATCCCTAAGATAAGCAAAGTAGGGGTACCCTATCACTTTATAACACAAATTAGTAATAATTATGGTAACACGAATAAATAGAAGTGTGTTATCATAAAATTTGAATAAGATGTGTAATGAAATGGAATATAGAAGATGGGGTGGATCTGGATGCATATGGCAGATGCCTTACTTTCACCAGCTGTTGGTGGAGCCATGTGGGTTGCTACTGCAGGGATTGCAGCCTATTCAATTAAGAAGATTGAGCATGAGATGGATGAAAAAAAGATCCCTTTAATGGGTGTGATGGGTGCATTTATTTTTGCTGCCCAGATGATTAATTTTGCCATTCCAGGTACAGGCTCCAGTGGACACCTTGGTGGAGGAATGTTACTCGCTGCTCTCTTAGGACCCTATGCTGGTTTTCTAACCATGGCCGCCATCCTTACCATCCAAGCACTCTTCTTTGCTGACGGTGGACTCTTGGCATTGGGGAGTAACATCTTTAATCTTGGGTTTTATACATGTTTTCTTGTCTATCCCCTGATCTTTAAGCCTCTTGTTCGGAAGGGCTATACAAAGGGACGTTTATTTTGGGGCTCATTGATCTCCGCGGTGATTGCGCTTCAATTAGGTGCCTTCAGTGTTGTACTAGAAACTTTTTTCTCTGGTAAAACAGAGCTTCCATTTGGAACCTTTCTGATGCTGATGCAACCAATTCACTTAGCCATTGGTGTAGTAGAGGGTCTTGTTACAGCTACGGTGCTTACCTTTGTCTGGCAAGCACGTCCAGAGATTATTGAGCACGCAGCTACAGGAAAAGTGCTTCATGGCATTTCCATTAAAAGGGTATTTGTGACATTAGCGGTGGTTACATTGTTTACTGGCGGGGTTCTCTCTTGGTTTGCCTCTAGCAATCCTGATGGCTTAGAATGGTCCATGCTTAAGACAGCAGGTACCGATGAATTAGAAGCAACCAGTGAGCTACATCAGTCATTATCTAAGATTCAAGAAAAAACAGCAATTCTACCTGACTATGGTTTTAAATCATCAGAAGGTATCGTAGAAGAGAGTAACGAAGATGGGGAGAGCATCGCTGCTGTGAGCAGTGGAACCAGTTTATCTGGCGTAGTTGGTGGAGTGTTAACGCTACTTTTAGCAGTAGCAATGGGGCTCGTCCTTCGCCTTGTAAAGCGGAGAAAGAAAGCAACTCATTCGATATCAATGTAACTGAGGCGGGGCAGCTGACCCCGCCAAAATTCTATTATAAGGTATGATGAATGATGGCAAACATTCATGAATCGATTTATAAAATGCGCTTCTTGGATGAGATGGCTGATCAACGGACGAAGATTCATCAGATCCATCCGTTAAGCAAGCTACTGGTTACACTTACCTATATCTTTGTGGTGATCTCGTTTAGTAAGTATGAGATTAGTCAGCTACTCCCCTTTCTCTTTTATCCAATTCTCCTCTTTGCCTTGGCAGAGATCCCTGTCATCCCTATGCTGAAACGTCTGCTGGTAGCAGTACCCTTTGTCATTGGGATTGGGATCTTTAATCCCATCTTTGATCGAAATGTTGTACTACTCGTGGGGGATCTTCCCATTACAGGAGGATGGATCTCCTTTCTTTCATTAATTATCAAATGTGGGCTGACGGTCTTGGCAGCACTACTACTCCTCGCTACCACCGGGATGGATCGTCTCGCCTTGGCGCTGCGGATGGTCAAGGTTCCGAAAATCTTTGTCCTCCAGCTTCTGCTAACCTACCGCTATATTACAGTTCTAATCGAGGAAGCTGGTCGCATTTATCATGCTTACATGCTACGAGCTCCTGGACAAAAAGGGATTCAACTTAAAGTATGGGGTTCATTAGCAGGACAATTACTCTTGCGAACATATGAGCGAGCCATGCGTGTCTATCAGGCCATGGTATTACGAGGATTTCAGGGTGAGTATCATCCTGGAGGAACTAAGGGATTGAATCATCAGGATTTGATTTATATGGTGAGTTGGATCTTATTCTTTTTCCTAGCTAGACTTTATGATCTTCCTGCCCTGATCGGTGCAGTGATTATAGGGGTGATTAAATGAGTCATCATTACGTCGAATTGAAGAAGTTATACTATACCTATCCTGATGGTAATCAAGCGATTCATGGCATCAACCTGATGATTCATCATGGGGAAGCAGTGGCGATCGTCGGTGCCAATGGTGCAGGGAAATCTACATTATTGAAGCTACTGGTAGGTATTTTAATACCTAGCCAAGGCGAAATCAGTGTGGGAGGAACCAGCGTTACGAAGAAAACCCTGCCCTATATTCGCCAGCATATTGGCTTTACCTTTCAAGACCCCGATGATCAGCTTTTTATGAATACAGTCTATGATGATGTGGCTTTTGGCCCACGTAATTATGGCGTGGACGAGCCAGAGGTGGAGCAGCGTGTCTTAAGAGCCCTAGAAATAGTAGGAGCTGTTCACTTAAAAGATCGGGCGCCATATAAGCTATCTGGTGGAGAGAAACGAGCGGTGGCTATCGCAGCGGTGCTCACCATGGAACCAGATATATTGGTAATGGATGAACCTTCTGCTGCGTTGGATCCCCAGGCGCGTCGTCGCTTAATCAGGTTACTTCAAGGGTTTTCTCACACCAAAATCATTACCACTCATGATCTAGACATGGTCCTCGATCTGTGTGAAAGAACCATTATCGTTAAGGATGGTAGGATCGTTGCTGATGGTCCATCCTTAGAAATCTTGTCTAATGAGGAATTACTGGAGGCCTGTGGTCTTGAGAAACCCCTACGGATGCAGGGCTGCCCCATCTGTAACAGAAAGGAGGAGCACCTCACATGACCATTCGTTCTATCCATCATGTTTGCATTCAGACCAGTCAGTATGAGGAATCCTTAGCTTTTTACACCGAGGGCTTAGGGTTCAAAATTGTGAAGGAGACACCTAACTTTCATGGGCGTGCATATAATACATGGCTCCAACTCGATTCAATCTACATTGAGCTGCAGACGGCGAAGGCAGGAGAGGCTCTGGAAGCGTGGAGCTCTAAGCAGCAGGGAATGGTTCATCTCTGCTTTGTCGTGGATGATTTGCAGGGGGAGTATAGACGGCTCAAAGCATTAGGCTACTCATTCAAGCAAAAAAATGGCGAGGCAATCTATCTGGTTGAGGATGGATATCTTTGCAAGGTGAAGGCGCCAGAGGGAACAGAGATCGAGTTACGTGAAAATGGGATACTTGCATAGCATATCGATCAATAATATAAGTTGACGACCAGCTTACCAATGAATCAGAGAAACTGGTCGTCATAGGGACTCGTATGGAGTACATCAGCTTGCATCGTTTCTCTCCAAAATTAAAAAGTCATTAAAGAACACATCCTTTCAAAATCGTGAGGACTTAGCACAAGAGCTAACAATTCGTTTAATTGAAATTACGAAACGATAAGCTCTTGATTCAATACCTGGATTTTTTGAGTTCTTAGAAAGAGAGAAAAAAAGTTGACCTTGAAGGAAATGAAGGATACCATCTATAATGGAACTACTTCAATGTACTTGGAAAGGAGCCTAAATTTGACAACACTAAAACGCTGGTTGCAGATCAAATGGGTGGGCTCATCGCTAAAAATCGCTTTTTCATTATTGGTGATCGGCTTTATTTTCCATCATGGGAAACATGAACTTGCATCCATCTCCTTTCGAGAATCCTTCCATGTGATGTGGAGTTTACCTTCATACAGCCTAGTTTTGAGCATTATTCTAGGCTTGTTTGCTGTGTCCACCATGTTTTATTATGATTATTTACTCGCTCGTTCATTAAAGCTACATTTCCCCTTGGGTAAGGTATTTCGCGTTTCTTGGATGGCCAATACCTTAAATGGTGTGATGGGCTTCGGAGGAATTATAGGTGCAGGGCTACGGATGTACATCTATCGAGATGGGACAAAGCATCAAAAAAAGCTTGTGCAGGGTATTGGTTGGATGGCATTGGCCATGTTAAGTGGACTCTCCTTTAGTTCCATCTTTGTTTTACTGAATATATTTCCTGTTCGGGCACTACTTGAGGCGAAGCCTTGGTTGTTGATGATCGAAATTGGGGTACTCTGCTTTTTAGTGGCATATCTTCTGATCGCATATTATAAAGGAAAAGAAGTGGCCTCCTTCGCCATTACGGTAAAGTATACCATTGTCTCTATCATGGAATGGTTCTCTGCAGCGACGGTAGCCTACTTTGCACTCTATCTTATCAATGGTGAGGCACCATTATTAACGGTATATGGAGTCTTCTTTGTGTCTGCGGCAGCAGGCTTGCTTAGTATGGTACCTGGAGGCTTGGGAACCTTTGATCTTACCTATCTTATTGGTTTAGGAACCGTTGGTATTCAACCAGAAATCGTCCTCAGCAGTCTCATGCTTTACCGGGCTGTTTATTATGGAATCCCCTTTATAATTGGGATTCTTTTGGCCACTTATGAATTGATGGTACGCTTCTATGCAAAATTAAAGGATCAACCCCTATTTGAACAGGGATTAGAAAAATCACGCTCCTTCATTAATAGAAGAAAAGGTATGAGAAGAAAGCTTTCTCTTATTGTAATGATGACATTGACCGTAATCTGTAGTATTACATCACTTGTTTATGGGCTCATGCCTAATTCAGGTGAGGAGATGTCCATCTGTGCGCATTTTCCATCATGGGTCAGACTTGGCTTAGACGCACTTTTAGTAGCACTCTCCATCATCTTAGTGATGAATTCCAAAGGAATCTTTTATGGGAGTAAACGTTCACGCCATGCCGTTCTCTATACCATCCTATTGGTAATACCCATCGTTCTTCTTGAGGGAGGTAAAGCATTCTCTCTAATCTGGTTTATTGGTTTAACGCTCTTACTTCTTGTGTCAAAAAGTAAATTTACGCGGGTACGTAGAACCATTACTGCGCAAAGAATTGTGCAAGGAACACTACTGCTCATGTTAATCTACTATATTTACTATGTCTTTATTCGCCCCTTGATTGAGATCCAGCACGGCTTAGTGGAAGCTCTACCTTATAAAGAAATTGCTATGGTCTATCTTCTCAGCCTAGGTTTCTTTTTCGTAGTTTATTCCCTTCTTTACTATACATTTAAAAGGATTAACTATAGCATGAAGCGTTTGTCGCAATGATATGTAATTTTGCATGATTTCACACTTGCAATGTTATTATTTCTATATTAGAATAGTTATAAATGAACGATGTTCATAATGTTAGATCGACATCTTAGAGGAGGTAATAACATTGAGCAAATTATATAAGACCACATTCTTCTATCTGATCTTAGGCTTAGTAGCAGGTGTATTTTACAGGGAGTTTACCAAGATCAATAGCTTTCAGGGAATTACTGAGTTAGGTGTGCTTCATACCCATCTGCTTCTATTAGGCTTTTTCTTCTTTATGCTAGCAACGCTACTGGCAGCGCAATTTAAGATCACAGAAGTACGTGGCTTCAATGCGTGGTACATTATTTACAATATCGGTGTTCTCTTTACAGTTGGGATGATGGTCTGGATTGGAATGAATCAGGTTACAGGTGCAACCATGACTGGTCTCAACCATATGGCTGGTTCCGCCCACGTAGTACTTAGTGCATCGCTGGTCTGGTTTATGGTGATTCTAGGTAAAGCGATGAAAAACAAACAGCAGGTAGCTTAAGCCATCACCAAGAACCATATACTTAAGTAGTCACCATGAAATAGGGGTGACTACTTTTTTTAATCGAAAAGATTGATGATGAATCGAATGTAATATGATACCATACTATTATTCAATTCATCATATAGGAGGATCTTGAATGGTTGAGTTTCTTGAACAGTATTACGTGTTTATCATTTTTGCCGTTCTGGCTTTGCTCGTGTTAAAAATGGTAACCAAGCTCGTGATGGCGATTATTATCATTGTGGTTGGCTTCGCCATTACCTTTTATGCCTATGACGAGTATATCAAGCCTACAGCTGAGGATGTGTTTGCTTACTATCAATCGGAATTACATATGAATGAGAGTATCGTGAATGCCACAAAGAATGCCTATCATGTGGTGAAGGAGCACGCAGACAAAATTAAAATTGAAAAGGATGGTTTCCGCTTTACGGGGAAAAATATCTCAGGGAAGGTGGGCTCTGAGCAAGGCCTTTATCTGGATATCACAGCAGATAAAAGTGATCCAGAGAGCTTGAAGACCTTCTTTACGATCATCAAAACCCTTGATTCATCTCCAGAGCTTCAGGATGGCGTGACGAAGCTACTTCAGTCTACCACAGATGCGAGAGCGGAGCTCCCCCAAGGTTTTATCGAAGTGAAGGGGAATGATATACGGGTCTATCGACAATTTAAATAGGAAAAAACGGGTACAGGCCAAATGAAACAGCTATTGGCTCACCCGTTTTTTCATTTCCTGACAATATTGAATCGCCTTTTTTGTGGAGGAGATGAGATCGAGATCACCCTTCTGTTTACGTATGGAAAGGGCTAGTTGAAAGTAAAAACGTGCTGTAACCACATCACCTTGATCAAGGCGACACTTACCATAGTGTTGATAAAGAAAATCACGATAGAGCTCCAACGATGGATTATTATCTAATGTATCGATTAACTCCTGAAAGAGTTGATTGGCCTTATGATAATCTTCTTTCCAATGATAGGTATGGGCAAGGCGTAGTTGATTCGCAAACATCGTCTTAAGTTCATTACTCTGCTCACAGGATTGGATCGCCTTGGTGAGGAAGGCTTCACTCTCACTAGGGTTGTTTAAAATGCGGGAATAGACACCGATTAGACCGCATAAGCGAATATACTGTTCATGTTTGGTACACATGGAGAGTTGTTCCTTCAAGAATTGAACACCACTACTCATTTCATCATAAGATACAGGCCTCTCTCGGAGAGAGGCATCAAAGTAATAGGTCATATTAAAAGGTATCTCTTCCACCTTCAACTTGCTTCGCTCCCTTCCATCTCATTATTCCATGATGTATCCTATGGATCTGCGGTTCAACCATATCTGTAATTATAAACCATTTATTGTTTCAATCGTATATAAATAATGCAAACAATTCAAGAAGATCCTTTGCCTATTTTTTGTCCATCATGCACCCTAAGGCGATTGCCCCAATAGGATGGATTAAAACGAGAAAAAGGGGCGATTTTGCATGTGGAATCAATGCCAATTACCAGGGCATTTTGCCATGGAAGTTCAGAATCCGCTTTTGGCACCACCTGAGCTACAAGCTGCTTCTCCTGAAGCAGTTAGTGAAGCGATGTTTATCCAGCGTTCTCTATCCGAAAATCAATTCTGGTTACGAATCATGAAGGAACACGCGTATTTTCTTGGCGAAGGCTTTAATCGAAAGGACAAAACATTGATTCAAGAGACAGAGCGATTTTTTCATTACTTCGAACAGCAGGAGCGACGAGCCCATCAAACTCCTGCCAATGTTCAACTTGTACGGAAATTAAATGAAGATAGCATCCAATTGGTATATGGTTTCCGTAATTTTAAGCGAAATCTGCTAATCCTGATTGTTAATTGCAAAATTTTAGGCTTCAATTTCCCTTTGTTGGTGGATCATATTGCTCGTGAAGCGGAGTACTTTATGGGTACCTTACAAAAATTAAATCAGGGTATCCTTGATCCGATTCAAGATGCGATCATTCAAGAGAATGTATTCTGGCTCCGAATCATGATGGAGCATTCACGCTTTATTTCAGCTTTACTGGATCAATCAGAGCGTAATTTGGTGATTACCGCTCGCAAATTTGGCGATGATTTTGAAGTGCTATTGAATCAAGCGCGGGATGTAGAATCGATGCTACTGCATAAAAAACCCACCTACCCCATCATTGGAAAGATGAATAAGGATAGCGAGAGCGCTACGGAGGAGTTACGAGATTTTAAGAAAACAGGGCTTGAACTGATTAAGACCTGTCAGATTCGCAATGTGATCGATCCCTTGCTAGCTGACCATGTGGTACGGGAGGCAGAGCATTTTCTCTATATGATTCATGTGTTAGAGGAAAGGCTAGAACAGAAGATGAAGGGAGAAATGTAACACAATGAAGGTGACGATTCAACAGCCAGACTATCTCCCTGGGTTGAGCTTTTTTGATCGTATGGATCAGGTGGATCTCATTGTTTTAGATGATGATGCTCACCAAAATAGAAGAGGTGGGAATCATCGTGGGATGATTAAAAGAGCTTCAAGTGTATTACCTTTAAACGTTCCCATCAGTCCAAGCAATCAAACCTTACGTAATACCTACATTGATAATCGGAAAAGCTGGCGGGAGCAGCATTGGAAGAGTATTGAATCCTCCTATGGCAAAGCAAAATATTGGTCGAAGTATCAAGGCGTCGTCCATTCTATTTATCAACATGAATGGACTTTTCTTTCCGATCTCAATATTCATGTGATTTTTATCCTGAAAGAAGCTTTTAGCATCCAAACATCTATTCTTGTTGCTTCAGAAATGGATCAAGCCTTTGGCCAAGGTAGTGAGCGTATTCATAAGCTCTGTGGACATCTCGGTGCGAAGAGGTTTCTCTCGAAAGAGGGTGAGCGCGTGGATATTAAAGCCCTTCAGGGGCAAGGCATTACACTGATACAACAAAAATATTCTCATCCTGAATATCCGCAGCTAGGGGGAAGCTTCCTTCCCCGTCTATCTGCGCTGGATCTTCTCTTTAATTGTGGTCCAGATTCTTTAGAGATAATCCGTAAGGGTAGAGAGTAAGCTCAATTCGTCAGCTTAGGTGGATCAACAAGCGGTAATGCATCACCTGCATAAGATAATTGTAGGTGATGGATATGGGAGAATACAAGATTCAGGTCATTGATTTACCTTTTATGCGGAAGCACATGGAGAGGATAATGCAGATTGCAGCGGAGACCCCAGATGAATGCTGGGCTGAATCACAATTTCTTATGGAACTTCCTGGAAAGTGGAAGTATTCCTTAGCATTACTTCATCGAGGTCAGGTTATCGGTTATCTATTAGCATCCGATAAAGAGGTGTTAAACTCCATTCATATCCACAAGCTGATCGTGGATTACCAGTTTCGCTCTCTGAGATTGGGAGAGAAACTTATGCAGACATTTTGTCAAAAGGTCATGGAAGCTCAGATCCCGAAAATCACCCTAAAAGTAGCGCAAATCAATAGTGGTGCCATTCGTTTCTACATCAGAATGAAGTTTCAACATATTGGTGAAGAAGGGGCATGGTTTTGGATGGCACGGGAGATGGGAGATCAACGGAGAAAGTAACTGGGGGTGAGACGCTTGATCGTTGCCATACATCAACCTAATTATCTCCCGTGGATTGGCTTCTTCGACAAGATGGATCGGGTGGATTATTTTGTTCTCTTAGATCAGGCACAATTTTCTCGTTCAAGTGTGACACATCGCAATCGAATCAAAACTCCGCAAGGCTCATTACTTCTAACTGTGCCTATTCAGAACAATGGCAATCCATCCATTCGTCAGACGATGATTGCAGCTGATCCGAAGTGGCGCCATAAACATTGGCACCAGATTGTAGCGAATTATCGGAGAGCACCATATTGGAATTTGTATGGTGAGCTTCTTGAAGAAATCTATACACAGCAGTGGCATTCCTTAGCTCAGCTTAATATTCGGCTTATACAGGCCATTAAAGAGACGCTTTCAATTCATACACCGTTAATACTGGAATCAGAGTTAAAAGTTGAGGGAGTCGGGGGGAATTACCGTAATCTTAATATTTGCGAAAGGTTAAATGCCACAATCTATTTATCAGGGGATGGTGCGAGGGTATATAATGATGAACAGTTGTATCGAGAAAGGGGGCTAGAGTTGAGATATCATCAATTTCAACACCCTGTCTATCGTCAATTATGGGGGGAATTCATACCGCAGCTATCCATAATCGATTTACTCTTCAACTGTGGACCCGCATCATTGGAGATCATCCGCCAAGCACGGACGTCTTGAACCACTCATGGCTAAAGCCACGAGTGTTCTCGACTATTCCATAAAGAGGTGAGGTGAAGTCATGTGAATACACATTTTACAAAGCAACACTACTGTGAGATCCTTGAAGAGTTACAACGATTAAACTTCCCGTTTCTGATATATGATGAGCTTGACCAAGATAGCTTGTGGGAACAGGAACGGCAAGTTATTTTGCGCCATGATATTGATTTAAGTATTTCTTATGCACATCAGATGGCAGAATTGGAGGAGAAACTTAATATTCGCTCAACCTACTTTGTTTGGCTAACTTCACCATTCTATAATGTCCTCTCTTCGGCCTCGCGTACCCTTCTAAAAGAGATCAAAGGCATGGGGCATCAACTCGGTCTTCATTTTGATGCTTCTCCCTTTCAGGAGTCTAATGAGCTGGTAGATCAAATTATTCATGAATCTAAGATTCTATCGCAAATCATCGATTCTCCCGTCCAAATCTATTCCTTCCATCGTCCCTCTAACACGTTATTGAATCAACAGATTCAGATTCCAGGTTATCTCAATGCATATGATCAACGATTCTTTACAGAGTATAAGTATTTATCCGATTCCAATCATCATTGGCGTGAAGGATGTGCGTGCCAGCATCTGCATCATGAGAAGAAGCTGAACCTTTTAATTCATCCGATCTGGTGGATTTCAAAAGAGTCAATCTCGCCTCAAATTAAGCTAGAACTCTACCAACGCGATGTGGTGAAGTATACCAAGGAAGAATTGGCTAATAATATTCAAGGCTATCAGAACATCTTAACCAAGCTGAATTGGCTTGGATAATGGCCGTTTCTAATAACTTTCACTTTCATAGTATAGAGAGAAAACAGTGAGAGGTGTGATCGCTATGCGCGTTCTTTTTTTTACGAGTCATCCTGTACTCTCTCTATTACTACCAGAGGGATTCCGTGATGCAGGACATGAGGTGATGGTGTCAGGTCCAATCACATGGGATAGTATACCCGTCATGATCCAACAATTTCAGCCGGATCTCGTCTTTACCATGGGCTGGGGACCTGAACAAACGCAAGAGAAGCAAGAATGGATTCGGCACTTCGTAACAGAATATCGAATCCCTCATGCCTATTGGTCTGTGGAAGACCCACGGCATACCTATACCTTCGTTCTACCATTAATCAGTCGAATGCAGCCGGACTTTATCTTTAGCATCTGCTCTGATATGGTAGAGTACTTTAAGATTCTGAGTTTAAAAGCAGCATATCTTGATTTTGCGTATCAACCCAGTGTGAACTATCCCGAATGGGATGAACGGTATCGCTGTAATATCGCAGTTGTGGCGAGCTCCTTTATAGATGAACTCCACATGTATCGCGATAGCTATCGGCTTGAATCGATCCGGATCCTACTCTCCCCATTAATTAGAGCAGGCATCCGTGTGGACTTCTGGGGTGAGGGCTGGGAGCGGATGGAACCTTATATGGGGGTTACCATTCCGCCAGAATGGATTCATGGTTCAGTCCCTTATACAGAGACGAGAAAAATTTATCATACTGCTTGTATTACCATCGGTTTACAGTCATTTATTGATCAGCTGACACATCGGACCTTTGAAATATTAGCATCAGGCGGATTTCTACTCACATCAGATACACAAGCGGTTCGAAAGTATTTTCAGCCAGGGAAAGATCTTGTCATATCCCAATATGAAACGGGTACCATCGATGTGGTTCGTTACTATTTGGAACAGTTTACGTCTCAGCGTGAGGATATTCGCGCTCAGGGGATGAAGACGGTGGCCAAGCATACCTATCAGCAACGGGCAGAGGAAGCGATTGCCACATTGATTGAGCATAAGATTATCCCTGCTCATTTGGCATAATAGCATAATAAAAAGAGGGTAGGAACAGGATCCTACCCTTCATTTGTAATGCTATTTTGGAATTTATGATTCTCTTTCTTGTAAATCGTGAATGATACTTAAGGATTCGAGGATAGATTTACCCCAACCAGAGGCACCAAGGAATGAGATGTTCCAATCACAGATGATTCCTGCCCAGTCATTAGTAGCATCCTGGATCGGCATGTATTCTTGGTATACCTCGAGGTCATTGAGGATCTCGATGAGATTCTCAGAAAGCATTTCTAATTCTGGACTTGAGGAAAGTGGATCGCGATCCTCAGCAAACAGATACTCCCAGTGAGCGGCATGTGTTGCCATTTTACAGTAATCTGGATTTCCATCTGGTAGTTTGGAACCTGCATCATATAAGGCATTTAAGAGTTGGTCAAGCTGCTTCAATGAATGCTTAATGGGTGTGGTCTTTGCTCCTTCCATGACCTTGCGAAGCTGCTCAATTAAGCCAATAAATGAATTAATCTTTGCAAGATGGCTCTGTGTATCCCCCTTGACAGATTGTACTTCAGCCTGGTGAATCTCCGATGCATTTCCCGATTCATCAATATGCTTCACTATGACCCACCTCCGAATTGAATAAGAACGTGATGCGATCATCTATATATGTCTATCCTAAAGTATAGCAGTCATTTTTCATAAAAATATCACGATCTATCGACAAATGCATTGGAAATATGAAAGTGGTTTGTTGTTGCTTCAATATAAGTTCAGGGGGCTATTTTTTACTTGGAGCAGTCTTTTTGCTCCTTCAGCAGGGGATCGTGAATCGGAGTTTTATAACCCTAGTAGATTTTTAAGTTGCTGGAGATTTTTCTTATTGTTCCACACTTCTGTGATGAAGAGCTGTTGTCCCGTTGCTAGTTCCCCTAGGCTTGTCTTCATGGAATTGAACTGCCTATCCATCAGCTCGAAGCACTTATCCACTTCATTGAATCGTAGGTCGATCTGTTCGAAGCGCTTATCCACTTCATTGAATCGTAGGTCGATCTGTTCGAAGCGCTTATCCACTTCATTGAATCGTAGGTCGATCTGTTCGAAGCGCTTATCCACTTCATTGAATCGTAGGTCGATTTGTTCGAAGCGCTTGTCTACTTCATCGAAGCGCTGATCGATCTGTTCAAATTTCACTCTGGTTTCATCGCGGTGTTCTGTTAAATGGTCTGCCAATTCTTTGATTGCCTGAAGAATCATTTCATTGCTCACTGCATTCATCGTTATTCTCCCTCCTATTCGCTTTAGAAATTGTTGGTCTGATCTCAGCATGCACCTATAATTAAGCCTACTATATCATGCTCTTTCTTCGAATGTATAGTGAAATATCTACCTAATTCATTAGAAAATAATGAAAAAAGGATTGGACTCAAGACATCTTCTCCATGCGAATAGTGCTTCCTACATATATACTTAATTGGTATGATATACATGTTATCTCAGCAACAGAAAGAATGAAGCAATGGGATGAGGAGTGTGTTCGAAGCACATGGATTGGATTCTCCAAAATAAGTGGTTCTTCTTCATTTCGGGTGAGATTATCTTTTGGCTGAGTATTTTAGGTTTTCTCATCGGCAGATACTGGTTCGGTTGGCGACGAGGTAGCTGGGCTTTTCTACTTATCTTTATCTTGAGTGATCTTTGGCTTTTTTTACTAGGATGGTTTGATTTCCGTAATACAGGAAAAATCGAAACCTTTCAGATTATTATCGTGATTGTGCTTATCTATGCTGTTACCAGTGGTCGCAAGGATATTCAACGCTTAGACCGTTGGGTAGCACGGCGGTTGGCAATATGGCGAGGTGAACCGATTCCAACCTTTGCCATGAAGAAGGAAGCGGACTATGGGATCATCTATGCAATGAAAAATGGTAAGAATTTTTTAGTTCATCTTGGATTATATGTAACGATTATGCTCATTCTGTATACTCAGCTTGGACTGATGGATGAGCAAGCAATTTCGGATACCTATACAGGTCCCATCTGGTTTCGGTATCTTCAGGCTGGACTCTTTCCCCATGAGCAGGCGCAGCAGGTGGCACAGCTATGGACGTTTATCCTGGGTATTGATGCCATTATCACCATCTCTTATTTCATCTGGCCGAAAAAGCGAAAAACTGCGTAGTGTTACTTGAATATACAGAAAAGGTATAATATACTAATTTTGAAGTGATACTGCAGAGGGAACATTGTGTAGAGAAAGGGTGAAACCATAATGAGCATTCAATGGGGTACATTTACTTATTCTGTGTTGAGTATCGGTTTAATCGTTTTACTCTTTGCCATTATGACCATGACTGTTATTTTACTGGTTCGTAAATTGAAGAGTAGGTAAAATGAACGTGCGACTTCAGTGACATAATTAGAAAAGTAAGCTAGAATAATATTATCAACCTTGAAGGAGGCATCTAGATTAGACGATGGATATCCGATAGTTTTTTGCAAAATAATTTCAAAGCAAAAAACACTTTGCTTTACAGCAGAGAATCGGGATACGTCTGTCTTTTTTGAATGCCATTGATAAGTGGAACAGTGTGAAAAAAGGAATTGGTATACACCATATTAGGGTGTACTATTCTATTCTTTTTTGTCCAGTGAAAACACAGGCGATGGATTCCCTGTGTTTTTTGTTTTGACAACAAAGAAGGAGTGAACAATATGCCAATTCTAAAAGTGGATAACTTAAGAATCGAACGGAGTGGGCAAGAATTATTTCGCGGGGCTACATTTGAGATCAACGATAAAGAACGGGTGGCACTCATCGGTGAAAATGGTGTGGGCAAGACCACCTTATTGCGGAGCTTGCTGGGTACACTGCCGATTGCAGAGGGATACATTCAGTTTGGGATCCATCGAGATGAGGTGGGCTGGATGCTACAAGAAGTGGAATCATCTAAGCGCTTATCTACTCGCCAATGGGTGGAACAGCATCATGAGGTGTTAGCCCGCTTACGAAGAGAGTTGCAATCGTACGAAGCAGCATTACAGCATCAAGGAACTGACCCACTGGTACTAGATGGCTATAGTCGTGTGATTCAAGCCTATACAGAACACAGTGGGTATGAGTGGGAGGTGCAGGTGGAAAAAATACTGCATCAGCTGGGACTCACCTCTGAACTTTGGGACGTTCCATTTCATAGCCTGAGCGGTGGTCAGAAAACGCGGGCAAAGCTAGCGAAAGTGATGATGGGTCAGCCTCGGCTCCTCATATTGGATGAACCGACGAATCATTTAGACTTGGAAACGATTGAATGGCTACAAGGCTGGCTACAGCGCTATTCAGGCAGTGTACTATTTGTGTCCCATGAACGGGAATTTATTGATCAGGTAGCAACCGTGACGTATGAATTAACGAAGAGCGGGATGAAAAGGTATCCAGGAGGTTACCAAGCTTATCAGGTGCAAAAGGAGCAGGAGCTTAAGAGCCTTCAAGCATTGTATGATAAGCAGGAACAGGAGCGTAAACAGCTGATCCAAGTGATCCAAACCTATAAAAACTGGTATCAGCAGGCCAATGCAGCCGCAAGCGTCCGTGATCCATATGCACAAAAGAAGGCCTCTAAGCGTGCTGCCACCTTCAAAGCTAAGGAAAAAGCGCTGGAACGTCTGGAAAAACAGAGCATTGAAAGACCAGCAGAATCAAATACAATCCAGGTTCAGTTTGCTGCCAGTGATTTTGCAGGGAGGAGATTACTAGAGCTTCGTCATGTGGATTTTTCCTATGAGGTTGCTCAGAAGGATCAACCGTTCTTACGGAATATCAATCTTGTGGTTCATCGTGGCGATCGCATTGCGGTGATTGGGAAAAATGGCTCAGGTAAGTCGACGCTGTTAAAGCTCATGTCGGGAGAGCTGGCGCCGTTACGAGGTGAGGTAGTGAGGAATCCTCAACTCAAAATCGGATATTTCTTTCAAGAACTGGAGAACCTCCATCCTGAGCGATCTATCATAGAGGAGCTTCTCGTCATACCTCAGATGACGCAAGCGGAGGCCCGTACCATTCTTGCATGCTTTCTCTTTCGGAAAGAGAGTGTCATGAAAAAAATTAAGGAACTGAGTATGGGTGAAAAATGTCGTGTTGCTTTTGTGAAGCTCTATTTCTCTGATGCGAATTTGTTGATACTGGATGAGCCGACGAATTATCTAGATATTATGACACGAGAACGGATTGAAGATGCCCTTCTTACTTATCCTGGTACGGTGGTGATCGTATCCCATGATCCTTACCTACTACGAAAAGTAGCCAATCAGGTGGTGACCATTGAAGCGGGACAAATAGCGATTTATCCTGGAGATTACAAAGAATGGGTGGGGCATATGGAGCGCTCTTCCGAGCAGCAAGCCATCCGTAATCAACAGCATGTCTTGGAACTAGAGTTACTAACTTTACTTAGTGCAGACAATACCCAGGATGGGGAGATGCAAAACACACACATGCAGCGGATCAAGGAGCTTAAGCAGCAGATCAATATGCTAAAGAAAAGAGAATATGATCTACAGATAAAAAGGTAAAAAACTCGTTCTCCTCACTCCTTAAGGGTGAGGGAACGAGTTTTACTTTATTTTGATTTTGTGGGTTGAAGATATTTGTTTACCTTCGGGAGATTCTCTTCAGCGCAGATAATGGTGAGAACATCCTCTTGTTCAAACATAAAGTTGGGCCCAGGGGAGATATGTTCTTCATCACCACGAATCACCGAAAGGATCGTCGCATTGGTATGCTTCCAGAATTGTGTAGCAGCCACCGACTGACCAATAATTGGAGAGCCATGTTGTATGGTGACGCGATGCAGATCCATGCTGCTGTGAAGCTCTAATCCCATAGAATATTCTAATAGAATATCAAGGTAGTTATTTAGCTCTTTCTCAATCTCAAATTTTTGATGCTGGAGGTGATTGATTTTCTGGCGAATCTCATGGAGGTTCTGCTTCGCTTTATGCTGCTGAATGAAGAGATAAGCCCGCTGTGGTGACTCAATGAAGATCCCACTTTTTTCATACACTTTAACGACGCCCATTTCGCTGAGCAAGCTAATGGAACGTCGAATGGTTTCTGGGGAGACACTATATTGACTAGCCAGGGTGGAACGTCCCCGTACCTTCTCACCCACTTGTAACTCGCCTACATAGATACGCTGTGCAATATCCATGGCGATTTTCACATAACGTGGCATATCCATCGAATGATTCTCCTTTTTCCATTTTACATATTCTTAGCATAGGAGAATTGGAGTGAAACTGCAAATGTCCTCTTCATGATGTTCAATTCTGTTGCACTAGACCTTGCTGTTGCAGGAAATCCGTCGCAATTTGCCGTAAGTTCTCCTTTTCTACATCAGCACGATAATTTAATTCCTGCATGGTGAGATCATCAAGTACTCCTCCCAATTGCTCTAATAAGGGCTGTACTTCTGGATGTTGCTTGATGACCTCATCAGTGACAAGGGGGACTGCATAATAGGGTGGAAAATATTCTTGATCATCCTCAAGGATAATGAGGTTTAATTCCTTTAGCTTACCATCGGTGGCAAAGGCATCAATCACTTGAACATCGCCGTTCTCCACGGCATTATAGCGAAGGCCTGGATCGAGCACCTTAATCTCCTTAAATTCCATCTCATATAAGCTTTGCAAACCAGGTAAACCATCAGGACGATTCAGGATCTCAGCAGTAGCACCCATCACCAATTGATCAGAGATCTTTGCTAAATCAGAATAGGATTTTAATTGATATTGCGCAGCAAGCTCCTTTGGGACAGCCAGTGTATAGGTATTGTTAAATCCGAGAGGCTGAAGCCAGTGGATATTAAAACGCTTCTGATACTCGTCCTTAACTCGTTCATATACTTCATCTGTAGGAGGAATCTCACCATCAATTTTCAAGATATTCACATAGCCTGTTCCTGTATAATCCACATACATATCAATATCCCGATTTTTTAAGGCTTCGAAGGTAGGCATAGTACCTCCTAGCTCTCTTACATCGGTTTTTAAATCGGTATTCTCTTCAATGAGTACGGAAAGTAGCTGTGCCATGATCCGAGATTCCGTGAAATTTTTCTGAGCGATCATTATTCGATCATCATTATGATTAAACCACATGTATCCACCGCTTATGAGAAGAATTAGGGTGAGGGCAACGATAAGGAATCGCTTGCCCATTCCAGGTCGTAATACGAGATGACCAAAGGTGCGTACAGGGAACTTCGTCTCAATCAGTCCTAATAGATAATCTACCGTTAAGGCAAGGATGGTGGTAGGAATAGCACCAGCCATGATAATTCCCGGATCACTCATGGAGATCCCTGCAAAGATAAAGTCACCCAGACCTCCTGCTCCAATTAGAGCAGCAATGGTGGCTGTTCCAATATTAATTACGGTGGCGACACGAATTCCCCCCATCATGATGGGGAAGGCCAAGGGCAGGGAGACCATGAAAAGAATTTGCTTCGAGGTCATTCCCATTCCCCGAGCAGATTCGATGACAGCGGGGCTGACACTTTTTAAGCCAAGATAAGTATTTTTTATAATCGGTAAGAGTGCATAGAGGAAGAGTACGAAGACAGCGGGTCGATAACCAATCCCACCAATAATGGGAATGGGGATGATGAAACCGAATAGTGCGAGACTTGGAATCGTTTGAAACACATTCGCAATTCCGAGAATTAGCTGACCGGCTTTTTCATTCTTAGAAACGATAATTCCTAAGGGTACACCAACGATGATGGCGAGGAATACAGCGAGAAATGTAATCTCCATATGTTCAAGTGTTTTCATAACAACTTCCGGCAGGTTACTGATTAAATAATCGAAGAGCAAGGGCATCAAGTCCTTTCTATCATAAAAGTAATGAATGGTTATATTACGTTAATGAATGGGTAATAGGTCTGTAAGTGTACGTAACATATTGGCTCTCGTGATAACACCACAGAGGCGACCCTCATCATCAAGCACAGGGAGAACTGGATGTCTTTTTTGGCGCATTCGGTCTAGTGCATCTACTAGATTGTTATTTAGATGCAGTGGTGGAATTGTGTTTTTCATCAACATGTGTATGGCAATATGAGACTCTTGTCCATGTAATTCATGGGGGGTGATTTCACCAAGGAGCAAACCTTGCTCGTTGATAACTAGCAGATAGTCTAGACGCTTCTCGTGCATGAGGTGGATGGCTTCTTCCACGTTTTTCTCTGGTGTGATGGTTGGAAATTGCTTCGACATGATCTCTGATACTACAAGGAGTTCAGGCTGACGCCAGAGCCGATCACGTCCCACTAAGTCTTCAACAAAATGGTTGGCAGGCTTTAGTAGAATCTCTTCTGGTGTTCCAAATTGGAGCAGTTCGCCATCTTTCATAACACCGATGCGATCGGCTAATTTAATGGCTTCATCCATGTCGTGGGAGACCATCACAATCGTTGTATTTAATTCTTCATGGATACGGAGCATTTCATCATGTAGTTGCTCTCTTGTGATAGGATCCAGAGCAGAGAAAGGCTCATCCATTAAAATCAAATGAGGCCTTCCTGCCAAGGCCCGAGCAATTCCGATCCGTTGCTGTTGACCACCGCTAAGCTGATGGGGATAACGCTCATAATACTCCTTAGCAGGTAGGCCTACGAGATCCATCAGCTCTTCTGCACGAGCACGACGATCTTCAGCAGACCAATGCTTGAGCAATGGTACAATCTCAATGTTTTCACCTACAGTCATATGGGGGAACAATCCCACCTTCTGGATGACATAGCCGATACTACGACGTAGTTGAATGGGATTGATGGTAGAGATACTATGACCATTGATCAGGATTGTACCTGATGTTGGCTCAATCAGGCGATTGATCATCTTCATCGTCGTTGTTTTTCCACTACCACTCTCACCGATTAAGACGATGAACTCCCCTTCTTCAATGGTAAATGTGATGTTCCGTACGGCTAATTGTTCTTTGAATTTCTTCGATACCTCTTGAAATTGAATCATCTAATTTCCCTCCCTAGTAGAAAAAAGTGAATAAAAAAAACATACCGCAATCTGTATGTCAGCTAACAACCTATATGAATTCATGAGTTGCCTAAACTAACAACCTAATTATAACAAATGAGTTGCCAGTGTCAAGTTTTTTTCAAATATTCTTAACATATACGCCGAAGGTTCTAGTCATTATAAACCAGGCGAAGGAATTCACATGGAAATGGTGATTCTCCTTCCCTATACCCCCTTCATCGTGTAACAAATATAGCAACCTTAGCCCAAAGAGTAGCGATAGAGGAAATCACCTAGATAATCGATGCAAATAACGATTCTGTTACAGCCCCCCTTTTTTATTGCATGAAGGAAGGAGGACAGGGTACACTAAAAACGGTTCGAGTCAATTCGGTGGTGGAAAAATCCGATCATCGATAAGGATTGGCTAGGTGATCAAATGGAAAAGGCAAAACTGATTTTAAAAAGGTCGCTCAATTATCTTTTTCCCTTAGGTATCTTGCTTTTTATCTTTGATATGTTGAATACGTATCGTTGGGAAAAATATAATGATACGATCATCAACTACAGCATCGCCATTGTCTTCCTATTTATTGGCTGTATTATGCTCGCCATCAATTTGATTGATAAGAAGATGGGGAATGTCCCTATTAAAGTAAAAAAGAAATGTTGATTTAATAATCACAGAGCCTCCTAGAAGCTGATTAGTCAGCGGCTAGGGGGCTTTGTATGTTTCATGTTTCTGCTAGTGTTGAATTGAAAGGTAAAAACTTTGTAAATATTGGAGATTGTTGAATGTAATAGGTACCAGTTATTGTGAAGTTTTTATCCTGTTAAGATGAATTCATGATGATTCATTCGGAAATTATTAGAAGTAATGGACGGTTACCCTTAAAAATGGTCCAATATGACCAATTGTGTAATTAATGGCCAAATGGAAATTAGGATGTATTACTTATTTACGAATGACACGGGATCAAGTCACTATGGTCATAGGAGAAATTATACGAATCGGATTCAATACCAAGGGTAAAAATTTCGCTTATCTCTATCGGTTATCCTAGTATATTTTCATGGAAAGGATGCATAGAATAAGTTGTTGCTTTTAAAAAAGTGGCAGACCAGTACGGCTTTTAGGGAGGTAATGGGACGTTGAAAGTGGTCATTGTTGATGATCAAACACTCGTACGAAAAGGAATGCTCTCACTCCTCATACCACATTTTCCAAAAATCCATGTTGAAGAAGCTACTACTATGAAAGAAGCTCGCCAGCTGTTGCAACACTTTTGCCCAGATCTACTTGTAACTCGAATGTATGTAAAGGATGGGAATGCTCTTACATTGCTGAAGTATGTGAAGGGGAAAGGATTTCAAACCAAAGTGATCATCTTAAATAGTAAAGCGGATCTTTTGGATTTCCGTGATGCAAAAGAGGCGGGTGTGGATGGCTTTGTTCTAAAGACAGCCACACCAGAAGAACTGGTTACAGCGATTCAACTTGTATCGCAAGGAGGTAAGTATTACGATTCGCGCATTATGGAGTTGATGATGAATAGAGGGAAGATATCCGATTCTCTCAGTCGCTTGACCGTGAAGGAATTGGAAGTGCTAAAAGCGCTAGGAGAAGGATTATCCAATCGGGATATTGCCAGTCGTTTATACATTTCAGAGTATACAGTGAAGAAGCATGTGAGTCAGATCCTCGATAAGCTACAGGTAGCTGATCGAACCCAAGCTGCATTATATGCCAATATGAAAGGTATCGTTCGCTATCAGTATGAATACCAGCATCATTAAGCCAACATTTTTCCAGTATTATGAAAAAAGCTATGGTAGGGCACCATTTGGTTCCTATCATAGCTTTTTTGATCCTTTAATCGCTACGTGATCACCAACTACCACTTTTGTGTGAATTTGATGCTACTTTTGAATAGACTAGCCATCCTATAGGAGTAGCGAGAGTAACCTCCTGACGGATTTAGAAGAAGAATGAACCCGATATAATGGGTTTAGTCAATCAGACATAGCCAGATCAACTCACACGATGGAGGGGAATATGAACTCCTATTACAAAGAATTGAAGCGTTGGCGGAAGCGAATTGTGGCTTTTTTTGGCGTTGCTGGAGTTGCTTTACTACTAGCTCAGCTAAGTTCGAGCTCATTTGCCTTGTTGACCACTCATCATGAAGCAGATGCTGGGCAATTAAAAACGGCATTTGTTTTCCCATCGGTCCTGGAGGAAGAACTTGAGGAGAAGCGCTCAAAACTACAGGAATTGGAAAGAACAATATACTCCCAAGCTGATTTTCCAAGCATTACGACAAATGATGACGTGGAAGCGGGGGAGCGTGCGATCTCCTCGTTACGTGTGGTTGTGAGAGAAGCATATCTTTTACAAAGTGATGTGGATGCAATGGTTGTACGTTTTCACAGCTATGTTGAACGAGCGGAGGAAGAAGTAGAGCTTGATGATTCGCACTCAGCACATCGTCTGCTCCGAAATGTACGTGCAGTCGATGAGAGAGCGCAAGTGATTCAGAATGATGTGGATCAACTCGTGACTAGATTAGAACGTATGGCACTGGATTTTGAAGAGATGCTTAGTCTGGCGATCATCCGTTTGGAGGAAGAAGCCAAGAAAGCAGCAGAGTTGGAACAGCCACCATTGGAAGAGCAGCCACCTAGCGAGGAGCCTTCAGTCGGAGAACTACCTCCAGTAGAAGAACCTCCAGATGGTAAGATACCCCCAGAAGAAGAACCACCCATTGAGGAACCTCCTGTTGAGGAATCACCTCGTGAAGAACCGCCTGATGAATTAGGGAGTGATCCTACTCCTGAGTTAGGGATTGAACCAGTCCTACCACCTCCTGGTGAAGTACAGCCTCCAATCATCAATCCTATCGATGAAATGACCATTGACCCAAAGGAAGATGGTCAGGGAGATGAGGAGCAAATAGGTGAGAAACCAGATGATGATAATCTATTCGATGAACCGAAAGGAAATGGAGATGGATAGGGAGGGGAATTATGAATAGATGGTGGTCGTGGATTAAACGTGTCACTTTTTGGTTGTTTATTTTTCTGCTGATTACCATGGCAATTGAAGTAGGGTATTCCAAGATTACTGGGAGTGCTCCCCGCATTCTGGGACATGAAGTCATGTCAGTTCTCTCAGGCTCAATGGAACCCAGTATCCAAACAGGCTCCATAATTGCAATAAAAATGCATACCAATGAAACTGAATATGAATTAGGCGATGTGATCACCTTCCGTTCTGCAGATGACCCGAACATCCTGATTACCCATCGAATCATTGAAGTGAACGAGACGGAACAAGGAATTTATTATGTTACAAAAGGTGATAACAACGATGTCCCTGATCCCTCTCCAGTGGCACATGATAGGGTGGTGGGAAAATATGCCAACATAACTATCCCCTACATCGGGCAATTCCTCGCATTTATGAAGACAAAAGTCGGGATTTTTCTATTACTATTTATTCCAGGAATCTTCTTAGTTCTGAGTCAATTTTGGTCGATTTGGCGTCTCTTTACCAAAGAGGATAATAAGGAGAATGCTTCAGAGGAGCAAGAGAAATTAGCCAATTCTTAATCGTTATCAATTTTCACTCTGGAGAGGGAGGGTATTGTTAAGGGCCCAAATACTTCTCAACTCCAGGGGGAAAACCACAATACATTGAGTGTATATGTGAAAGGGGAATGGTTGAACGATGAATGTTAAGAAAAAAGTAGGTATGGCTTTAGCAACAACAGCATTAGGAACCATGCTAGTAGCAGGTAGTGTGTTCGCATTATTCACTGATGAAACAACGAATGCCAACAATACCTTTACTGCTGGAACAGTAGCTATTGAGGATGTGACAGGAGGTCCTGTTTTCCACCATACGCTGTACTACGATAACCTCGCACCTGGCGATCGTGAATCTGCAACCTTACGTGTCGAAAATAGAGGCACCTTGGACGCATGGGTAAAGGTAGATGATTACGCAGGAACTGGAGCCCTCTTTACTGGAGCAAATCCGCTTGAAATTAATATCTCAGGTGATGCTGTGAAGATTCCTGCAGGCGGCACTGCTGATTTCGCTGTGGAATACTATTTCCCCTTGGAAGCAGGCAATGAGTATCAAGGTGCAACTGGCACTGTAGATGTAGAGATCATTGCTGTGCAAGCACGCAATAACACCAATCCAGGTGGCACAGGTCCGATTAGCTGGAACTAATTCTTTCAACCTTGTTTAAAACCAATAATCAATGAAATAAGGGTGGGGTAACCCACCCTTTTTCTGGAGGTGCAACTTCATGAAGAAGAATAAGAAAAGCTTACTAGTGGTAATGGGCTTGATGCTTACTTTGGTTGTGGCAGTAGCTGGTGGGACTATGGCACTCTTTACGGATAATATTGTGAATGCCAATAATCACTTCCAAGCGGGTACAGTTATTCTCGGACATGAGCGAAATATGGGTGATACAGTTCCTGGTCCCGTGTTCTACTCTGCGGCGTCTGATCCAACTGGAAAATTCCCCTACGATACGACGCTGAACCCTTACGCACCACCTGGTGCTGAAGCCCTCGGAGGCTGGGCCCCTGGCGATAAGGCAACACGAGCGATGTACCTAATTAATGAAGGAAGTCTTGATATCAAAATCACCCAACTGAAAGCCAATGTAAATCCAGCTGGCCTCACATCAGGTCCAGCCTATGAAGAGTTTATTGAGAAGATGAATATTAAAGTACTCTATCCCGCTGCCAATATCGTACTGTATGATGGCTCATTAGAAGGTCTCCTCAATGGTTATGTAAATATCCCAACGATCTTAGCTGTAGCAGATGGTGGAGATGTCAATATCACCTTTGAAGCCGCTTTAGACATTAGCGGAAGCAATCAATTGCAAGGTGATACCTTTGTCTTTGATTTCACCTTCCATGCGGAGCAACTGCGCAATAATCCCTAAATTTTATCGAGCTTGATATCTGGTTTTAATAGTCTGAACTAGCTCATATTGAAGGACGGTTTTCTCTGAATAAGAGATGCCGTCCTTTTTCTCTTTGGTGAAGAGCGGGGAAGAATGAACAAAATGGAAATGAGGCAAGCTATTTAAGACAGAAGAGCATGAAGCGAGGTGAATGCGATGTTTGGACGACTATTATCACGAAAAAGAGGCAAGCAGCAGGGCTCTCAGCGTAATCAATCATCTCAGCAGGGAGGAATTCAAGGGAATCAAGGGAATCAAGAGAATCAAGAGAAAAGTAAGAATTCATCTGCTGCACAAGCGGAACTGGCGAGCAGCCTTCAGCAGAATCTTCAACAGCTTAAGAGCATTCTCGGAAATACACCAGATCTAGTGATGACCATGTTGAAGGATGGTACAGGGCAGGAGAAGGTGGGGGTTATCTATTTAGATGGATTGGTGGGAAAAGAGTACATCCATTACGTGATGAATGATATCTTCCGATACATCGACTCACTCAATCAAGGTGGTGCAGGTCAGGGGCAGTCCTCTGTTCAAAATCAAAGTCAAGCGGAATGTACTGAACAAAATCATGAGTATGAAAAAGGAGTACGTAAATGGAACAAACGAACGCGCAAGATTAAAAACCTTCGGCGTGACGGGGAGCAAAATGCAGAAAATGAGCAGGATGGAAAGCAGGAGAAACAAAAGAAAACAGGAGAAGATGGATCAGCTTCAACTCAGAGAAGTACCACGCAGCTTCAGCTAACCATAGCAGGAATCAAGCAGGTTACGCAATTCAACGAGCTAGTTCAAGAAGTATTAAATGGCAATACGGCAATCCTCATCGAAAATGATACGAATGCGTATCTTGCTCCCACCTCAGAAATGGAGCATCGAGCCGTAGAGATGCCCACAGCACAAAATGTGGTGCGTGGCCCCCATGAAGGCTTTACAGAGATGTTGGTTACCAACATGAGTCTTGTTCGCCGCCGCCTAAAAACACCAGATCTACGCTTTGAACTGTTGAAGGTTGGTCGTCTAACCCAGACCGATGTAGGAATTATCTACTTAAATAGTGTAGCGGAGCCTCAACTGGTTGATGATGTCCGTAAACGGATCAAGCAGATTGATATCGATGGCATTCTTGATAGTAGCTATATTGAAGAACTAATCATGGATCGATATTTTACAATTTTCCCAACCATTTTTAATACGGAACGTCCCGATACGGTGGTTGCCGGTTTGTTGGAAGGTCAAGTAGCCATCTTAGTGGATGGAACACCCTATGTCCTCTTGGCGCCTACCTTATTTATACAGTTCATTCAAGACGCGGAAGATTACTATACGATTGGTGACTATGGCTTTATCCGTTCTCTGCGTTTCATCGCATTCTTTATTTCCTTGCTATTTCCAGCTCTCTATGTTGCATTTACTACTTTTCATCAAGAGATGTTACCAACAACCCTCCTGATCAGTATTGCAGCACAACGGGAAGGTGTTCCCTTCCCTGCTGTGATTGAAGCCATCTTTATGCAGATCACCTTCGAGATCTTACGGGAAGCAGGGGTTCGAATGCCGGAGGCCATTGGTTCAGCCATCTCCATCGTGGGCGCTTTGGTTTTAGGTGAGGCTGCGGTAATGGCAGGGGTTATCTCGGCAGGGATGGTCATTGTGATCTCATTAACTGCGATCACAACCTTTATGATACCTTATTATGCCATGAGCTTCCCTATCCGTGTTTTACGATTTGGGTTTATCTTCTTATCCGCTACCTTTGGTCTATTTGGAATTGTAATGGGGTTATTGGCGACGTTTCTTCATCTCAGTCATCTCCGCTCGTTTGGGATACCCTATATGTCACCATTGGCTCCCATCAATCTTACTGACCAAAAGGATACCATCTTTCGGTTTCCCCTCTGGATGATGAATAAGCGTCCTCATAGCTATAATCGGAAGAACATCATTCGGCAGGGGCAAACATCGCATAGTCAAAATAAAAATTTACAAGGGAAGACAAAAGGAACGCAAGATCAAGAGAGGACAGGAGGTAGCGAAAATACGTAGAGGTATCTGGATAATACTCATTTTCTTAATAGTATCTCTAGGTCTTACTGGCTGCTGGAGCAGTAGAGAGCTCAATGAATTAGCCATTATTGTGGCAGCAGGATTGGATAAAAGTGATGATGAGGTTCTACTTTCACTTCAAGTGATTAGTCCAGGCGAAATCTCTCCCCAGCGTTCAGCAGCAGGACGAGCGCCCATCGTCACTTACCGAGGAACAGGGAAGACCGTCCTCGAAGCAGTGCGTGACATGACGAAGAAAATTCCCCGACGTAGTTATTGGTCGCACCTTCGGATCGTAATTATTGGGGAAGAGCTTGCGAAGGAAGATGGGGTGACGAAGGTTCTGGATTTTCTTGCTCGTGATCACGAGATTCGAGGCGATTTTTACATTGTGCTTTCTCATGGTGTTCGTGCTGAAGAGGTGCTTGGGGTCATGACACCCATCGATAAGATTCCTGCACAAAAGATGTTTGCATCATTAAAAACTTCAGCAGAATCTTGGGGTTCAACACAGACGGTTTATTTATCTGATCTAATCTCTGATTTGGTCAGTACTGAGAAGGGTACGACATTGAGCGGGATCCATTTTCAAGGTGACCTTTCTACAGGTGAAAAACGAGAAAATGTGGAGAGTAGTGATCCTGCAACCATTGTAGAATATGTAGGTTTGGGTGTTCTGAAAAAAGGGAAATTGATCGGATGGTTAAACCAAGAGGAGAGTAAAGGGATCACATTTGCAAAGGATCAAATGAAAAGTACGATTATTAGTGCCCCTTGCCCTAAGCAGGGAGTGATGGCAATGGAAGTGATTAAAGCAAGATCTACTGTAGATGTACAGTTAAAAGAAGGAAAGTTATCGGGAAAGATCCATGTGTATGCCGATGGTTCCATTGCGGAAACGGATTGTGCTATCGATCTTGCGAAATTATCCACCATTCACCAGGTAGAGAAAAGGATGGCAATGGAGATCATTAGGATGATTGAGTCATCGATAGGAGCAGCAAAAGGGTTAAAAGCCGATGTGATTGGCTTTAGTGATAAGACCTATAAGAAGTATCCTAAGTATTTCAAGGAGGTGAAGGAAGATTGGGATGAAATCTTCACAAAGATGGATGTGGAAGTAACCGCCGATGTACATTTACGTCGAACAGGCACAGAGGTCAATCCATTCTTGCAGGAGATGGGAGGTTCATAATGGGAACAAGCGTAATTATCCTAACAATCGCTGTGGTGTTGGCCTTGATCGAGGTTCCATTGCTAAAAAAGAAAGGGCATCAACGTGACATTCGCTTCTTCTATCTATTTTTAGGATTAGCAGTGGGGGTAAGCATTCTTGCAGCGAAACATACTCACTACTTTAATCCTTTAGAGCTGATTGTAAAAATCTATGAGCCCATTACGTCTCGAATTCTTGGCTGGCTCCAATAGGATGGTGAAAAGAGGATGGGAAAATGGAAAAAACATCGATCAATATTCGTCAGCTAACCATGCTCATCTTTATGTTTACTGTAGGGAGTTCCATTCTACTCACTCCAGCTTACATCACTACAGTAGCAAAACAAGATGCTTGGCTTGCAGGAATAATTACACTAGGTGCTGGTCTATTAGCGGTCTATCTCTTTATGCAATTGGCAATCGGTTTTCCGAATCAAACCATCGTGCAATTTACAAGAAAGTTGATGGGAAAATATATAGGGACTTTTTTTTCCTTCCTCTACCTGTTCTATCTCTATATTTTATCGGGGTTAATTCTAGAAAATATGGGTTTCTTCATGGTATCACAGATTATCCCTGAGACGCCTATCATAGCGATTTATACGCTTTTTTTGTTCATTTTGTTGCTTGCTTTGCGGTATGGAGTGGAGAGTGTTGCACGTACAACTGAACTATTCTTCCCGAGTTACTGCTCTGTGCTAATTATCCTCATCCTATTTGTCTTACCGGAGGTGGATTTGGAGAATATTAAGCCAGTGGTTGCTGAAGGAGTGAAACCGATCATTCATGGGAGCCTTCTCTTCTTCTCATTCCCATTCTGTGAGATCTCTGCCTTTCTTATATTTACGCCTCAAGTTCATGATCAGAAAAAATTGGCCTACGCATTCCTTTATGGAACATTTTTTGGTGGGCTCGTCTTGACTATTCTGATCTTTCTTTCCATTGCGGTTCTAGGACCAGATATAACGGCACGGAGTGCATATCCCACGTATCTATTAGCACAGAAGGTAAACATCGGGAATTTTTTAACGCGTGTTGAGGCACTTATTGCCATCATTTGGCTCATCGGACTGTTTATAAAGCTGTTTATCACTCTTCATGCAGTAGTAATCGGCTTAAAACAGCTCCTATCTCTAAAGTCTCAAAAGACGCTCACTTTCCCGCTTTCATTCTTACTGATTAGCTTCACTCTTCTCATGATACCGAGCCAAATGTATATCCAAAGCGTTAATCTTCATTATTTCTGGCTATTTGAGATTACATTGGGATTTTTTTATCCTCTAGTACTTTGGATTCTATTTCAATTTAGGAAGCGAAGTTCGAAACAAGGAGGAGGATAAAAATGATGGAGAAAATCAATATTCGTCAATTTACCCTACTTGTGATCATGCTCACCATCGGAAGCTCCATTCTCTTTGTTCCCTCATACTTAATCGGAACTGCCAGACAGGATGGTTGGCTTGCCGGCTTGTTAGGTCTTGGTATGGGAATGATGTTAGCTTATTTTTTTTCAACGATGATGCAGCGTTTCGGTGATCTAAGCATGATACAATTTATGCTCAAGATGCTTGGCCCATTTTGGGGGACCCTATTGACGATTCTTTACCTTTTTTATCTTTTTATTTTAAGTATCCTTGTTGCCAGTGATATGGGGACTTTTATCGTGACGCAAATAATGACTGAGACCCCCATTTGGGTAATTTATATCATCATGATACTTGTAGTACTCCTTGCCGTCAGCTATGGCATTGAAAGCATTGCCCGAACAATCGAGATGGTTTTTCCAGCTACGATGCTTCTTATCCTGTTGATGTTCGTCTTACTGCTTCCCCAAGTCCAAGGTGATCAGTTGCTACCTATATTAAATCAGGATATTAAGCCAGTTCTTTATGCAACCCTCAATTTCTATGCATTTCCATTTAATGATCTTGTGGTTCTCATGATGTTCTCTCCCTTTATTCATGATAAGGAGAAGGTGGGCAAAGCGATGGTAGTAGGATCTACTATCGGTGGAGTTGTTCTGATTTTGATCGCTTTATTCTCTCTCTTGGTGCTTGGCCCAGAATTTACTGCAATTAGTACATTTCCTACATATATGTTGGCCCAGAAAATTGTCATTGGAGAGTATTTGACTCGGATCGAGGTAGCCATTGGAGCGACTTGGATGCTATCTGTTTTTATAAAGCTTACTTTAGCCATGTATGCATGTTTCTTAGGAATAAGTCAGCTTTTCAAGTTGCAACGAATTGAGACAGCTAGCCTTCCGCTATCTATTTTGCTTGTAACAATAATACCGATTGCAGTTCCGAGTATTGCATATTTACTTAACTTTTCCCGTAATTATTGGTGGCCCTATGTAATTACAATGGGAACGGTTCTGCCACTTCTTCTCTATGGGATTGCACATCTGAAGAGTAAACAAGTGTAACCATAATCAATTATCTGTGGTCCTTTTATATAATATGTCTAGTGAGGAGGGGAACAGTCAATTGATCAATATACGTCAATTTACGATTCTTGTCCTCTTTTTTACTACAGGAAGCTCGATCCTTTTTGCACCATCTGTTTTGATAGGCATGGCAGAGCAGGATGGCTGGATAGCTGGTCTCTTGGCATTCAGTCTTAGTCTCCTTATGGTTTGTCTATATGGCTACTTGAATAAAAAAATAAGTAACGCAGGATTGATTGAGGCGATGCTTACGGGTTTTGGACCGTTTTTTGGTAGTTTTTTCACCATACAATATTTGTTCTACTTCTTTATTCTATCAGCATTAGCTCTCAATGATATGGGGGTCTTCATGCTAACAGAGATAACCCCTGAGACGCCAATCTATGCAATTTATCTAATTTTTATGTTGGTTATACTCCTTGCCATAACATATGGGATCGAGAGTCTTGCTCGAACAGCGGAGCTCTTTTTACCAGGTGTATTAACCTTGTTAATTTTGCTTTTTCTTTTTTTACTTCCTGAGGTTAAGCTGGATGAAATGCTCCCAATGCTAGAGAATGACATGAAGTCAATTCTACATGCAACACTTAATTTTTTTGCTTTTCCCTTCTTGGAACTAATTGTTCTTCTCTCTATTACACCTTTTGTTCATAATAATAAAAAAGTTACAAAAGCGCTGATGATTGGAACAGCTATTGGAGGTTTTATCTTACTCCTCTTTACTTTCTTTGCGATCTGGGTAATGGGACCTGGTGAGACAGGAAGCGTAAATTTCCCTAGCTATCGATTGGCACAACATATTGTCATTGGGAACATTGCAACCCGTGTGGAGGTAGTCATTGCGGTAATCTGGGTGATTAGTCTATTTATTAAATTAACATTATGCTTTTTCGCTCTTCTCCAAGGGATTAAGCAGATTCTAGGTATGCAGTCAATTCATGCTCTTCGTTTTCCGATTGCAATGCTTCTTATTGTACTTAGCCCTGTGATGTTTCCTAACTATACCTACCTGCTCTTTTTCACGCAGGAGATCTTTTGGGCTTATTCATCTACCTACGGAATTATTATCCCACTCCTCTTGCTGATTGCGATGAGTTGGAAGCAGGGGAAGAATGGAGAAGAAGAAGGTGAAACAGGAAAGAAGGATGTACGTATAGAGTAGTAAGACCAAAAAGTGGAGGAGTGTGAGAAATGAATAGAAAAAAATTTATCTCCGATGAACATGTGCAGCTGAGACGGGTTTTGCGTGTTGTTGGTCCGATCCTACTCATTACAGGTATCATCATATTAATTAGGCATTTTATGAATCCCTTTGGATTTGATCCATTTACTGATGATGGCTTCCGTAATCCTTTACGTAATTTTATCATCGGGGGGTTTCTAACACTGATTGGGTTAGGAATGACACAGTTTGCTTACATGGGAGCAATCGCTCGTTACAAAGCTCGGGAAATGTCTCCGGTTGCGAAGGATGCTTTCAATTATGTGGCAGATGAGGGCAAGGAAGGCGTAAAACAGGTGGCGAAAGCGATTCATGCAGGATTGAAAGAATCTTCAGCTGATCAAGGAGAAATAGGAGTTATCTGCCCACAGTGTGAGATTGTGAATGAGGGGGATGCTCGATTTTGTAAGGCTTGTGGTAGTACCCTACCAGAGAAGCGCTTCTGTCCTCAATGCGGTGAAGAGGTGGCACTAGATGCCCGCTTCTGCGATCATTGTGGAACATCATTAGAGGATTAGCATATCCTATAAGGCTCCCCGTACTAAGGGAGCTTCTTTACAAGCACGAAATGAGTGAGTAATCACTTTGTTTTTATGCGAGAATTTGGTATGCTTAAGGTGTACAATAAATCGAATATCTTAATGTCAGGCTCTCAGATAAGGTGAGGTGCAAAGATGAGTGAAAATGATGTGATTCGCTTGGAAAGGGTTTATAAAAGCTTTGGAAAGAAGGACGTGATTACTGCTTGTACGCTTTCTATTGAGGGAGGGAGAATCGTAGGGATCTTAGGCCCCTCAGGGGCAGGGAAAACCACGCTAATCCGTATGATCGTGGGCCTTGAACGCCCAACCCAGGGAAGGGTGGCTGTATTCGGCACACCGATGCCTAATCTCCCTCTTATGCAGGAGATAGGGTATATGGCGCAATCAGATGCCTTGTATCAAGAATTAAGTGCATGGGAAAACTTGCAGTTCTATGCTGCCTTATACCAGATTCCGAAAGGATTACGGAAAGATCGAATTCGAGAAGTAATGGAATGGGTGGGATTGCAGGGGGAGTTAAAAAAATTGGTGGGTCATTACTCTGGTGGAATGAAACGTCGACTCTCGCTTGCCATAAGTTTGTTGCACCATCCTAAACTCTTAATTTTAGATGAGCCCACGGTGGGTATTGATCCTGTCTTGCGAAGAGCGATTTGGCAGAAACTTCAACAATTACGGGATGCTGGAACAACCATTTTAATTACAACGCATGTGATGGATGAAGCGGAATATTGTGATGAATTAGCACTCTTAAGAGAAGGAAGACTACTAGTCTATGGTACACTTCAGCAATTGAAGGAGAGTACGGGTAGTTTTAATGTGGAGGATGTTTTTCTCCATTATGAAGAATGTATGCAAGGAGGGGAAGTATGATGAGAATCAGTGCGATCATTGTACGAGTGATTCGGCAATTTTTACGGGATCGCAGAAGCTTAGCCTTGCTACTCCTTGCGCCAATTTTAGTATTATGGCTCATGGATCAAGTGTTTGGTGGTGCGCTATATCAGCCCAAAATTGCTGTGCTCCAAGTACCAGAAGTTATGGAAGAACGGCTAGAGAAGAATGGAGCAGAAATATTATCTTATAATCAGGAAGAGGAGGCTAATCTGGCTCTAGAAGAGGGGGAGTTGGACGCCATACTGATTGGCTCTGAGGTAGGTGCTCCACGTCTCATCCTCGAGGGGAGTGATCCAGGTAAGGGGAATCGGATTATCCAGATGCTCCAGATGAGCTTTGAGGGGATGACGCATGCGCCTTTAATTAAACCAGAGATTCATTATTACTATGGCTCTGCTGAGATGAGCTTATTTGATAATATCGGCCCGGTACTCCTAGGCTTTTTCGCATTTTTCTTTGTTTTTCTTCTATCGGGTGTCTCCTTGTTACGTGAGCGAACCACAGGAACCCTTGAACGTATTCTTGCCACTCCTTTAAAACGGTGGGAGCTGGTTGTTGGCTATCTAGGAGGATTTGGCTTCTTTGCCATCATCCAGTCCTTTCTCATCACTTGGTTTGCCATTGAAGTCATTGATATGATGCAGGTTGGTTCAATCTTCTATGTATTATTGGTTATTCTTCTCATCGCAATGAGTGCTTTAGCCCTGGGTACTTTTCTTTCAACCTTTGCCAATAATGAACTACAAATGATTCAGTTCATTCCCATCGTAATTGTTCCCCAGATCTTTTTCTCTGGATTATTTGCAACGGAGACCATGGCACCATGGTTACAAGGACTTGGTAAGGCCATGCCATTAACCTATGGAGCTGAAGCCCTTCGTAACATTATGCTCCGTGGGAAAGGGTGGGATGCAATACAGTGGGACGTGCTAATTCTTCTATTATTTACCCTCATCTTTATGTTTGCGAATATTTTTGCCCTGCGAAAACATCGGGCACAATAATCAAAACGAATAGATTAATAATCCAGCATAGAAAACTGAACTAGAAGTAAAGGAGTAACGGAAATGACTGAAGTTAATGATAAGCAACAACAAGTTTGGATCAATGAAATTTTACACCTATGCTCAGAAGAGGAGCATTTAACAGAGAAACAGAGTAAAATCTTAGCAGCAGCCATTAAAACGTTTGCTGAGAAGGGATACGCTACCAGCTCAACAAGTGAGATTGCGAAAAAAGCAGGAGTGGCGGAAGGAACGATTTTTCGCCATTATAAAACAAAGAAGGATTTGCTCATCTCTATCGTCAGGCCAGTGATGACACAGTTAGTCCGCCCCTTTATTATGAAGGATATGCAAAAATTCTTGGATACAAAATACGAGACCTTTGAAGAATTCTTACGGGCGATGGTGCGTAATCGTCAGCAATTTGTCCAACGCTATCGTCCCGTACTAAAAATTTTTATGCAGGAGATTGCTTTCCATGAAGAATTACAAGCGCAGTATAAACAGTATATTGCCGATCAGCTGGTGGAGCGCATGCATGAGGTGATTGATTATTACAGAGAAAAGGGGCAAATCATTACATGGCCTACTGAATCCGTATTGCGTTTGCTTGCATCAACCATCATTGGACACTTTATTGTCCGTTATTGGTTAGCACCTAATGTGCCTTGGGATGATGAAGCAGAACTAGAGCGTACGGTACAGTTTATTTTACATGGGCTGAATGTATATAATGACAGTAATAGTATTATTTATCCATTAACGTGAAAGGGTGTGATTGAGCAGTGCAATCCACGGAAGCTCAAGTGAAGTTAGCCACCTTTGCTGGAGGCTGTTTTTGGTGTATGGTAGGACCATTTGAAGCAGAGTCGGGTGTGATCGTTGTTGTTTCGGGTTATACTGGTGGGCATCAGGAGAATCCTAGCTATGAGGAGGTATGTAGTGGTAAAACAGGTCATTATGAGGGGGTTCAGATTACATATGATCCTACGAAAGTTACCTATGGTACCTTGTTAAATATCTTTTGGCGCCAGATCGATCCCACTGATGCAGGTGGTCAATTCCATGATCGTGGTTCCTCTTATCAAACAGCTATCTTCTATCATGATGAGGAACAACGACAGGTGGCAGAGGCATCAAAACAGGCATTGGCGGAAAGTGGTCGCTTCAAAAAGCCCATCGTGACCAAGATTCTTCCTGCCCAAGCCTTCTACCCAGCGGAGGAGTATCATCAGCAGTATCATAAAAAAAATCCCCTCCGCTACAAAATGTATCGCAAGGGATCAGGTCGGGAAGCGTATCTCATTGAAAATTGGGGCGTAGATGCAAGTATCTTACCGGCATGGGCAGAGGAACGAACTGATACGAGAGAGGAATTGCAGGAACGTCTTACCCCTATTCAATTTCGGGTCACACAAGAGAATGTGACAGAGCCTCCCTTCCAAAATCCTTTCTGGAACAATAAGAAGGAAGGCATCTATGTAGATATCGTATCTGGAGAGCCACTTTTTAGTAGTAAAGATCAGTTTGACGCTGGCTGTGGCTGGCCTAGCTTTACAAGGCCACTTCATGAAGAACTGATCAGCAGCAAGCTTGATTTGAGTCATGGGATGATTCGTACTGAAGTGCGAAGCCATTTTGCAGACTCCCACCTCGGGCATCTGTTTGATGATGGACCAGAACCAACAGGATTACGCTACTGCATCAACTCTGCTGCCTTACGTTTTATCCCTAAAGAAGAATTGGAAGAAGCAGGGTATGGAGAATATTCTTCGTTATTTCTCATGCCATAATTACCAATCGAATAACCAACTTTTCGCAAGGGCGAGATATTCTCGAATGTATAGTTTCAACTTTACAACGGTGGGAGTGGGTGCAGCTAATGGAGAGGCATCCATTCCCAACCTTTCTGCAATGGTGAGTGCCCGCAGTAGGTGAAAATCATTACTGGCAATGACCACTTTTGCATTGGAAGAGTCCATCAATCTTTGGGCAAATAATAAGTTTTCATAGGTGGTCGTCGATTGGTCTTCCGTGAGAATTCGCTCCGTATCTATCTGGTGTTGAATTAGAAAGCGACGAACAGCTTCCGCTTCACTGATTTGTTCTCCCGCCCCTTTTCCTCCTGTTACGATCACCTTCGTATTGGGGGAATGGTGTAAATATTCCAATGCGGTGTTTGCTCGATTGGATAAGGCGAGGGACATTTCCTCACCATTTACTTTTGCTCCTAAAACGATGAGATAAGGGGCATCTTCATAGGCTGGTTGATTGGCTGTGTTCATGATTAAGGTATGGATAATTGCTACATATATGATGGCTATCAGGAGTAGTGATGAAAGAAAATAGAACCATCTCTTGCTCTTTCGAATTTTTGTGATCGTGACTCCTCCTTTCCGTCCTGATTTACTTCCCTTCTCCATGGGCCACTCGTTGCTCCGTCTCTGCACGTTTTGCTTTATTGAAGTTATCAAACTCTGCAAGGTATCCCGTAATGCGACGAATCCGTGAGATATGATGACTATGGCATTCTGGGCAAGCATCTTCAATTATGCCATCATAGTGACAGTCTAAGCAATGATCAACAGGAAAGTTAAATGCTACATAGCCCATGTCACTAACAGACATGGCGTGTAAGATGCGCTCCAATGCCTGCGGATTATTGCGAGGTGCCTCTTTAAGTTCAATATAGCTAATCTGGCCACCATTGCAATAGCGATGATAGGGTCCCTCAACACCAATCTTCCCGAAGATGGAAATAGGATAGTTAACAGGCACGTGAAAAGAATTGGTATACCAGTCGTGATCAGTTACACCATCGATCATACCATACTGTTGACGATCTCGTTCCAGCAGCTTACCACAGAGTCCCTCTGCTGGTGTTGCCAAGAGGGAATAATTCAGCTGATATTCCTCACTAGCCGCATCTAGAACTGTTCGCATAAATTGAATGATCGAAAGGCCTAGTTCATTGGCAAGGGGACTTTCACCATGATGTTCTCCACATAGGACAATTAATGCTTCAGCCAGTCCGATAAAGCCAACAGCCAAGCTACCATGCCGTAGTACTGGTTCTAAGTTCTCCTCTCTCTTTAATTGATCTGAATCCATCCAGACGCCATTCATGAGAAAAGGAAAATCATGTTTAGAAAAAGAAGCTTGATACTGAAAACGCAAGTGTAGTTGTTGGATGGCTAGTTGAAGCGCTTGAAATAACTCAATAAAGTAAGTCTGAATTATTGGATCTTCTAAGAATCTTGTTGGTAAAAGGATGGAATATAATTGTTTTAGCTGAGCAAAAGTTTCGCGGTCTAGCGTAGACGGAGTTTTTCTTTTTTTTAATGAAAGGGCAAGGCCAGGCAAATTGAGTGTAGTAAAGGAGAGGTTTCCTCGACCTTCACAGGTTTGAGTCGCTTCATCCTGATAGCGATCCCAAGCAATCCGAGTCCGACACCCCATCACAGGCACATCCTCAGGAAAATCTTGATTCAACGTGCAGTCTTGAAACACATAGTTAGGGAAGAGACGATGACCTGTTACACGTAGGGAAAGCTGAAAAAGATCGTAATTGGGTGAAAACTCCTCAAAATTGACGCTCTTCTTCACCTTGAAGATTAAGTTGGGAAAGAGGGGCTGTTCTCCATATCCCAACCCACGATCATAAGCCCGTAGTAGCATCTCACTGACTAAGCGTCCTTCCTTGGAGATATCTGTTCCAAAATTAATACTGGTAAAGGGAACTTGTGCTCCAGCCCGTGCGTGCATACTATTTAGGTTAAAGATAAGTCCTTCCATCGCTTGAAAGGTCTCATCCTTCGTCGCATTCCAAGCTAACCCTTCAAGTTCTTGCACAGTAAGGGGCTTCTCACTTCCGCTGCTTGCAAAGAGCTCTTGTAAATGCTGAAGTTGCCAAGTGAATTCACGCTGAACGTAGGGTGCTAGATCTCGATCAAACCATCCAAATGCTTGTCCTCCGTGTTGATCATTCTGATTGGACTGAAAGATGATGCAAGCCAATTGCGTTGCTGTACGAATTCGCTTTGGTGAACGAATGAAACCATGTCCGGTGTGGAAGCCACGTTCTAATAGTTTGCGTAGGGGAATGAAAGTACAGGTTGTTGTGCCTACACTATACCAGGAAAAATCATGGGGATAGAGAATATTACTTGCAATAGCTTCTTTAATTTCAGTAGGCAGTAGGGTGGCGCTATACTCTTGATTAGCAAGCTCCGCAATCTGCAAGAGCTTGCTGGAAGGGCCATGACCAACATTGGCATTCTCCCGATGGGTCTGTTTACAGATTGCTGCAATCTCCTGATCAAGGGTTGTGTATGACATGCTATCTGTTATCATCAATCATCTCTCCATTTCAGTGATTCATTGTTGGGGAACATTATTTGAAGTGTGTGATTTTACTCAAAGCTTATGACTTTACCTGCTTGAAGTCGAATCATTCGCTGATTACTGGAACCGCGAAAGGGAAGGGTAGTAGGACAGTGTTCTTTCTGAAAGGGTCCATCCACGAGTACATCCAGAAAGGGGAGGAGGCTGGGATCAGGTAGATTTTCTAATCGATAGCCAGTGTAGCACCAAATATTCAGGGTGGGCTGCTCTCGCTTTAATGTTTGTAGTAAAATTTTTATGGACGTAGATTGAGCCAATGGGTCACCACCGGAGATCGTAATACCTGAGTATGGCCCCCCCTCCAATCGTTGTAATAGAGATCGAACCACCTGCTCTACCTCATATGTAACGCCACTTGTTCTCGACCAGAGCTGTTGATTATGGCAACCTAGACAATGATGGGGGCAATAGGCTGTAAATAAGACAAGGCGGATGCCTTCCCCATCACAGGTGCTCTCAATAATCGCCTCCTGTAGCTGTGTTGCTAGTCGTAATTGCATAGTAAATTCATCCCCTTAACAAGATAAAAAACGACTCATTCTGGGAAATGAGCCGATCACAAAGAAGCCAGGCTCCTTCTCCCGAAGAGCAGGTAAAGCAATGGTTAGGCAGGTCTCCTGGCTTATGGATCTTCCTACTCTGAGGTCTTCCCATCTAAATGGCTTGCACCTAATCTTAGACAGTGACAGCTCATTTCGTCCTCATATACAGTTGCGGGGACAGTGTTGGCCTTGCACCAACTTCCCTATTAAGCCCTATTACGGCACCTAATCATTCTATGGTGAATTGTCTCTTCGATTATAACGTGAAGCTTCAATCATTGCACCCTAATTCAAGGTGAAATACACTACATATTGTGTGACGAATTATAAACATATCTATATTTTGATTTTTATGTTGCGCCATATTACAGTTTGATGAAAGAATGAATAAAATTTTGGAAATAATGAGTATTTACATGATTTTTTAGTGGGTTTCATACTATAATATTGAGTATACTCAGGTGAATAAGCATCATAAAGCTACCTGATATAAGTTGGGTAAAGGAGCATATGGAAGTGAGAGAACGAAAGTGGTATTTTTATCTCCTAATCCTTTTCATTATCTTTCTCATGTTTAAGGCAGTGGACAATCTGGGCTACCTGCTAGAGCTATTTCGTGGTTTTTTAGGATTGATTAGTCCGGTGATTATTGCCTTTGGGATCGCTTATATCCTAAAGCCACTAATTGTCTATTTAGAAACCAGATTTCGCATGAAAAGATATATGAGTATCTTGATCGTCTACCTCGCTTTTTTAGGCTTGGTCATCTTCTCACTGACCTTCTTTACTCCTCGGATCTTACGCAGTGTAGAGAACTTTATCGTGAATATCCCTACCTATCTTAGTAATATGGAGAGATGGGTAGATACAGAGCTGATGGAGCATGAATATGTAACGAAATATGAACTCCAGCCCTATGTTATGGAGTATAAAAAGATTGCCATTGACCATATTAAGGATTTATCCGGCTCATTGAATGAAGCTGTTAGCAATGTTGCTTTAGGCTTAAGAAATTTTGCCATGGGTCTGGTGAAGTTTTCCCTTGGATTTATTATTTCTATCTATATGCTGATTGATAAGGAGAAATTTGCTGCTACGGGCAAACGGATATTATATGCATTTATGTCCGATCGGAATGCAGAGGCAACTATCAATTTTCTAAAGGAAAGTGATCAAACCTTCTCTAGGTATCTCGTTGGGAAGTTGCTGGATTCCAGTATTATAGGAATGATCTGTTATGGTGGACTTCTCCTACTCAATGCACCTTACCCGCTTCTGCTTAGCTTAATTGTTGGGGTAACCAATATGATCCCCTATTTTGGGCCATTCATTGGCATGATCCCTGCAACAGTGATTACGCTGTTTATCTCACCGATTCAAGCTCTGTGGGTGTTCCTTTTTATCTTGGCGCTACAGCAGTTTGATGGCTTGTATCTTGGTCCCAAAATCCTTGGCGATAAAGTAGGAATCAGTCCATTCTGGGTGATTCTCGCTATTATTGTAGGTGGAGGAACTTTTGGCGTATTAGGCATGTTTCTTGCTGTCCCATTCTTTGCTGTATTAAAGATGGGATTTGAAATGCTGCTCAATCATCAAATGGCCAAGAAAAAAAGGATTCTGTAGAAATACCATAATTTGACTTACTTTTTTTATCATTATTTCTCATGGATTTTATTGACCAATTGTGAGATGATAAAGATGCACAAGTTGTTCAAGATTAACAGTTAAGGGTGATGATACGATGTTATCGAGTATAGGCGTACCTGGACTTATTATTATTTTAGTAGTGGCACTCATCATCTTTGGCCCAAAGAAATTGCCTGAGTTAGGCCGCGCAGTGGGACAAACCCTCAAGGAGTTCAAAAAGTCTACACGTGAATTGCAAGAAGACGATGATATAGAAGAAAAGAAAGCAAAGAAAACAGAAGAACCAAAGAACGAATAATGGTGTAAATCTCTTAGTCACTCATGATTAAGAGATTTTTCTTTTTTTGTAGGAGTTCTTGTGACCAGTAGCAGCTTGAATGCATCATGATTGCATCTTCATCACCACTCATTTACAATTATTGATGGATTGACCAACAGAGAGAGGATAGGTCAATGGTGAAAGGAGATGTATTCGATGGCTCGGATTCAGCAGTTAGGGCTGGTGTTGGTGTTCCTTCTTGTGTTTACAGCTTGTGGAGATAAGAGTGATGAAACCCTACACAATCTATATGAAGAGGTTGTACCCATTGAAGTGGTAATACAAATGGAACCCACTGTGATCCAACCGGGTACTGAAAGTTTACTACGAGCGATAGTCCTTCAGAAGGATCAAGCCGTTGAAGATGCTAGTAGCGTCCAATTTGAAGTTTGGAAGCAAGGGGATCCTCAACATACATGGATAGATGCAAGTCACATCTCAGATGGTCATTATGAGGTTACCTATACATTTACAGATGAAGCAATGTACTATGTGATGTACCATGTCGATGCAAGAGGAATGCATGCCATGAACAAACAGAAGGTACCCGTGGGGGATATCCCAGATACTTCGCCAGAGGCGGATCGGGCAGAAACATCACAAATGAATCTGAATACCCCATAGTGAGAAAAGAAGAACCCCACATGGCACTGATTGTTATCAGAGCTCCATGTGGGGTTGATCAATTGTTCATCACTTTTCATACTAAACAAGCTTCATGCTTACAACCAATACCACACTAAGGATTAATACGGTAGAGCCGATCATACTGATTGCGAAGTTGCGTGCTTTGGCTTGTAGATGGTGTTTGGATGTTTGGCTTTTCGCTAGGGATTTCTGGATACCTCGTGCTTGGATGAATAGGACGATCATGGATAAGAGAATGACTACACCGCCAAACTGTTCCATGTAATTAAGATAGAATGGCTTTGTGGTTCCCATGAGCCCCATCTGGAGAATAAGAGCAACTCCACTAACTAGAACAATGAAGGCACTAGGATTGAGTAACCACTTGACCAGTTTGGTTAAAGAAGGTAGTAGTGTTTCCTGTTGGTCGGCATAATGGCGCATTTGCTGTAACTGCAAGGCAAAGATAATTAGTGAACCAAGCCAAATAGCAAGTCCTGTAATGTGGAAAAAGTAGACGATCGCTTGCATTGACATATTTAACCTCTCCTTCTCGGCACTAGTGTAAATATCTGTTTACTAATATAATAATAGTAATAACCATAAAAATCTAGTGGAGAACTGTTTTGAAGTCCAGCACTCCACTATGCCTTAATAACAGATTCTTATAGTTCAAAAGCCATCTGAAGTTAAATTCAGATGGCTTTTTCTAGGTGTTTACATTCGCATACGTTACTCTATTTTAGTTTTGATGGCCACCAGTTCCACTTACCAACAAGTGTAATGATGGAAGGAACTAAGAGTCCACGGATGAGGAAAACATCCATTAGAATCCCGAGGGAGACAATCATGCCAAATAAATGGAGCTCTTGTAAGGGCTGTGTGATTAGAACAGCAAAGGTAGCAGCAAGAATGATCCCTGCTGAGGAGATGACACCACCTGTTAAAGCTAAGCCCTTTTGGACAGCCTCTTTGATCGGATGCTTGGTGGCCTCCTCATGAATACGGGAGATGAGCATAATATTGTAATCTACGCCTAATGCCACGAGAAAGACAAAGGCATACAGAGGAATCCGATAGCTAATGGCTCCGATGCCTTGAATGGAGTGAATAATAAACCAACCTAATCCCATGGCAGAGGCGAAGGAGAATAGAATGGTGGCGATCATATAAATGGGTGCCACAAGGGAGCGGGTTTGGAACACCAGCATCAATGTGATAAACAAGGTAATTAGGATAACTACCAGTTTCGTATCACGCTCATTCAGGGAACGTACATCAGCTTGATGCGCACTCTCACCAGCATAATATAGTGCGTATTCTTCTGGAGAAAAGCCACTTGCCTGTAATAGCTCATCTGCGCGATCGCGAAGTACCTGGATGTTGTCTAGGGAGCTTTGATCGTAGGGATTTTCAGCAAGCAATATGGTGAAACGCATTGCATTTTTATCCTGAGATAAAGAAGAGTTCATCATCGCCATACCTGTATTAGCATGAGCAGTAGAAGTGCTTTCACCCATCTGGCTAGGTAAGGCATGAGGTGGTGTATCGAGCAAAGAGACATGAGCAATTCCATCTAAATTATTAAGCGTTTCACCAAGCTTTAGAAGGGATTGCATCGCTTCTGGATCGGAGGGCAGCTCATTACCATCTTTCTTTACTAGGATTGCTTGGATTGGTGCTAATTCACCTTTTGGAAAGGATTGCTCTAACACCTCATAACCAATGCGAGAATTCATATCCGCTGGGAAGGATTTGATCATATTAAATGAGTATTGTATGCCCAAGGCATTGATGGCGAAAATGGCAATGATGATGAAGACAGCTCCGCCGCTTACCCAAGGCTTTTTCACCACAAAGCGACTCACCTTCTCCCAAAAGCTTTCATGCTTATGGAGAGGTACGCCGAGTTTCGGTATAAATGGCCAGAACGCCCGACGACCAAAGAGTACAAAGATAGCTGGAAGTAAGGTTAAGCCAGCCAGGAGAATGACGACCATGGCGATGGAAAAAACGGGGGCAAAGTTCTGATAGGGTCGATAAAGTGCAGTAAACAAGGTAAGCATGGCTACAAGAACAGTTCCGCCACTATAGAAAATTGGGGAAGAGACGTGTGTCATCGCTTCCACCATGGCAGCATGTTTATCTTGATAACGAGTCAATTCCTCACGGAAGCGTGAAAAAATGAACATGGAATAATCGGTTAATGCTGCAAATAACAAGATCATCATGATGGATAACGATTCATTTTGAATATGAAATAGCCCTTGCTTGGCAAAGAAGCCTAATACTCGATCTACAACCTGATAAACAAAACCAGCAGCTAGGAGAGGGATGATTGCTAATAAAGGTGAACGATAGATGACCACCAATAGAATAAGGATTAAGCCGATGGTTGAGAAAAGTAGGACTAAGTCTGCATTAGCGAAAATGGCAATGGAATCAGATGCAATCCCCGCTGGACCAGTAATATATAGCTGCATATTACCCATGGATAGCTGTTGGCTCTGCTCTTGAATTGCAGTTACTGTCTGGTTAATGGATTCCATGGGAAGATTAGGGTACAAGTTAACAGGTAAGAGTAAGCTTGTCCCATCTTCAGAGAGAAATTTGGCCTTTGCTGGTGCGGGCATGGCGTGAAAGGGAACAACATCGCTGATCTTTGCTGGTCGCTCCGCTGAAGAGAGCCATTCGCTTAGTTGAATGATGGTGGTAAATTCATCTGCTGAAATCTGATTAGGGTCATGGAAGACCAAAAGTGCTGGGAATCCTTCATTTGTAGGAAAATTCTCTTCAATAATCTGGTTGGCTACTACAGACGGTACATTGTCAGGGAGATCACTGGAAACCAAATTGGTCGCGTACTCTTTGGCAGGGGGAGCTACTGCACTGAAAAGGCCAGCGATTAATAGCCAAACCAGCAGTGTTACCCAAGCTCCTTTTCTGGTACTCGATATAGTACTTAGCTTACGAAAACCTAACATGAATAAGATCTTCCTTTCTGGTTGTTCTCAGATGTTCGAGATGGCCATGCTCCTCACCAGAGGGGAAGAACAAACCTTATCCCGACACTTGTGTCGGGATAATTATTGCATGTGTTGCTAATCTAGTCAAGATGACGATTGCCGATACCGTTAAGAATCATATCAAATACAAGCTCCTCTCGTTGAGAGCCATCGAGATGGTTAGCAGGAATATTGATCGCCTGTGTTATCAGTGTTGCAATCATTGGTGTTGGTAGGTCACGACGAATTCCACCCTCAGCTTGCGCCCTTTCTACAACCTGACACACCCAGCGATAGATGGCTTGATGCTGCTCCTGTAAGTGGGCTAAAGCCTTCATGATTTGGGGGGAATTCTTACATTGGACAAGTGGGATTGTGGCACCGATCTGATGAATCTGCGAAGATTGTAGGAATAAGCGGATTGTCTCCTTGAGCTGCTCCATCCCGCTTGCTACCGGATCGATCTCCTCACAGCTCTGTATCACCATGGACAGGAGATTATCCATGTAAGCTACGATCAACTCTTCCTTGCTAGCAAAATACTCATACAGCGTACTTCGTCCTACATGAAGCCGATCTGACAGAACAGAGAAGTTCAAACCACTATAACCACGTTCCAATAAAAGTTGCTCTGTAGCATCAAAAATTTGCGTGATATCTAACTTCTTTTTTGACATGGTATCACCTTGATTAACCACGGATCATCGCTCCGTAGATAGTTTTTCCTACTCTTATTTTTCCATACCCACTAGAACTGGTCAATTATACAGAGATTTTGGTCACAAGATAGGAGGATTGTTTATAAGATAAAATATCAATCCGTTGGGTTGTTAGTTGAAACAAGCAAAGGGTGGTAATGATGTTGACAATATTTGCGATTCTCGTCGCTTGTTTCTTTGCCATCAATATTGGTGCAAGTGGAACAGCAGCAGCAATGGGGGGAGCATATGGAGGTGGAGCAACCACCAGAAAAAAAGCGGTACTTTTCGTTGCAGTAATGGCTTTTTTAGGAGCGGTTCTTGGTGGCGGGGAGGTTGTAAAGACATTGGGGAGTGGCATTATCCCTTCAGAACTACTCAATGTAGAATTGACCTTAATTATCCTCCTTGCAGCATGTACCACACTTACAGTTGCTAATCTAATGGCGATTCCATTATCAACGAGCGAAGTGACCGTAGGCTCCATCGTCGGAGTAGGTCTCGCCTATCAACAGATCTACCTCGGAAAACTGCTACTCATCACCGCAACTTGGTTAATCATTCCCTTTATGGCATTTCTGATCGCCAGTCGCCTGAATCGTTTTCTTCCGAAGATGGAAGACTGGTTGTATCAGCATCTACCAGCAGCAAGGACACGAAGGGTTCTGGCATGGCTACTCGTTTGCTGTGGTTGCTATGAGGCATTTTCTGCAGGTATGAATAATGTGGCAAATGCCATTGGACCACTGGTGGGAGCAGGACTTATTCATTCCACAAGTGCCATCCTATTAGGTGGGTCCTGCTTATCTATCGGAGCAATTTGGCTAGGTGGGCGGGTATTAGAAACCAATGGTAAGAAGATTACTCAATTATCATTGATGCAGGGAAGTCTTGTCTCCTTTACAAGTGGAACGTTGGTCATTATCTCCTCATGGTTTGGTCTGCCAGTTCCATTAACTCAAGCTACGACCATGGCGATCTTTGGCATTGCAGCGGGAAATGAAAGGAAAGGGATTTGGAAGAAGGATGTTACCCGCCGAATTATTCGAATCTGGGTCTACTCTCCTTTAATTTCACTTTCTCTCTCATTCTCAGCAACCTTGCTATGGCGTTGGCAGCATCCTCTCTCCTACTTAATTCTCTTTATTATTCTGCTGAGTGGTGCATATCTTCAAGTATTACGTGTTCGTCAAAAATGGAGAGCGCGTAAAAAAGCTTCGATGGAGTTAAATATGACAAAATCATGACGTGAATGGAAAGGCATAAAAATTTACTACACTGTGGTAAAATAAGTGTGACTAAGGTTCAGAGGAGGTATGAAGCTTCACCTGAACCACGTCTACTTATTATTCAAGTAGACAAGCTATACTCTTTTGCTTTATGAAAAGGGAGGTGATTGGCGTGGCAAACATTGGTACGCCAGGACTAATTATTATTATTATCGTTGCACTTGTCATATTTGGACCGAGTAAGTTGCCAGAGCTAGGTCGAACTGTTGGCAAAACTGTTCGAGAATTTCGTAAGGCTACTCGAGGAATTATGGAGGATATTGATCCAAAATCAACTCCTACTACGCCGCGTAAAAAAACGGAAAATCACGTTTCTACAACCACTTCCACAATGACAGCGGATTCTCCAAGTAATGAGAATAGTGAGGCTAAGGATGTAACCAAGGAATAAATGTATGAAAAAGATGAGGCATATCCCCTCATCTTTTTTGATCCGCTTTATCTTCACTTTTTTTATGTGGATACATAGGGTAATGATAGGCGTCAGAATAGCAATGTATTGAATGGATGGTGGTAAAATGGAGAAACACTTCTATGCTGGAGCTTATACGAGCCAAGGGTTTGTAAGATTAACAGAGGATGCACTGCGCGGGATCCAACATCTCTATCTGCTGGAGCATTATCCCGATGTGGGTCAATATGAACTGCTAAAGGCTCTCTACGAGCATATTAAGACCAGTGGTGAGGAGATATGGATATTCCATACCCCTCTAGTTAGGGAACAGATCGTTGGCCTTGTCATACCAGCCTACTCGTTTGCAATGATAGATATTCTCTATGCACCAGACCTTGAAGGAACTGCGATAAACCTAGATGACTGTTGGAATCTGGAGTGGATCCAGCAGAATATCGAAGAAATCACGCAACTGCAAGGAGAAATGGAGGAAGAAGAGGCTCAGGTGTTAAATCACTTAGCAGCTGCACGAGGTTTTCATCATCAGAGAGAGAAAACTTATGTGCAGAGCATGGACTTTACAACAGCTGATCGGATTGCAGAGCAGCTATGTGGCAAGATCTTTCAAGCAGATACGAAGAAAAAGGAAGATCCTATAACTTATTGCTTCTTTTTTGGTGCTGCGACACCTGAAGGAGCAGTGAACTATATTGAAGAGAATACTAAGAATATGAAACGGTACATTCTCCATGGCCGTTCGGGAAGTGGAAAATCAACGTTATTAAAAAAAGTAGGGAGAGCAGGAGAGTTAGCCGGACATGATGTGGAATACTATCATTGTAGCTTTGATCCTTCCAGTATCGATATGGTAGTCATTCCAGCCCTTAATACGGCTGTACTCGATGGTACCACTCCTCATGTCATTCTTCCTGACCGTGAGACTGATGAAGTGATCGACCTATTTGTCCAGTGTATCGATCCTACCATTGAGACAACAGCAGCAAAGCGGTTATCTAGACTTCATGATCAATATAGGGCTCAAATTATTCTTGCTACAGAGGCACTTCAGCGTGTTCAAGCCATGGCACTTCGTATTGGTGAGCTTCAATCGCAAGGGTTACAAGTTCAAGCGTATGAGAGATGGAAGGAGCATTGGCTGAAGCAGTTATTCCTGTTCTTTTCAGCATTTGAATAATAAAAAAACGACCTTCTTACTTTGCGGATTAAGTCTACAAAGTAAAGTAGTCGCTGATTTGATCAGGATGAAACCCTTGTGATTTTTGAAGTGGTGCTGGTGACAGGAATCGAACCTGCGACCCCATCATTACGAGTGATGTGCTCTACCGGCTGAGCTACACCAGCATCGAAAGAAAAACGACAATTATTATGATAATGATCAAAAACGGAGAAGTCAATACCTGATTCAGATCACAAGGGTAGATTCTATACTGAAAAAAATTGACGTTTCTTCCTTCCCCAGCTAAACTAGAATCCATCAGTGTCCCCAGGTAGAGAAGGAGATGGCAGCATGAAGGAAAATCAGTATCAATTAATTGCAACGGCAGCATTTGGACTAGAAGCAATTGTCGCCAAGGAAGTGCGAGATCTTGGCTATGAAAATGTGGAGGTTGAGAATGGCAAGGTCATGTTCCAGGCTGATGCAGCAGGCATTGCTCGAGCCAATCTGTGGTTACGCTCTGCAGATCGGGTGAAATGGCAGGTAGGTCAATTCCGTGCTACCAGCTTTGATGAGCTGTTTGAACAGACGAAGGCCTTACCATGGGGCGAAATATTGCCACGCAATGCGGAGTTCCCTGTGATCGGGAAGTCTGTGAAATCACAATTATTTAGTGTTTCCGACTGCCAAGCCATCGTGAAGAAAGCGATTGTGGAAAAAATGAAAATGAAATTTGGTATGCCTTGGTTTCCTGAGGATGGTCCCCTCTATCGAATTGAGGTTTCCTTATTAAAGGATATAGCCACTCTTTCCATCGATACCAGTGGTGATGGGTTACATAAGCGAGGGTACCGTCAGCTTCATAATGAGGCGCCCTTGAAGGAGACCATGGCAGCTGCGCTGATTCAGCTTACGAACTGGAGGCCAGATCGCCCCTTCCATGACCCCTTCTGTGGCTCCGGAACCATTCCCATCGAGGCTGCCTTGATTGGACAGAACATCGCTCCAGGCTTTAATCGGAATTTTATCTCACAAACATGGCGTAACTTTCCGAAAGAGATCTGGGATCAAGCATTAGAGGAAGCAGAAGACTTGGCACGATACGATCAACCATTAGAGATTATGGGGACAGATATCGATCGTGATACCATTGAGTTGGCTAATCATAATGCCCAAGAAGCAGGCTTTGCTGATCTGATTAAGTTTAAGCAAGTGGCTGTAGCTGACCTAAGGACCGACCTCACCTATGGCTACCTTGTGGGTAATCCACCCTATGGAGAGCGACTGAAGGATGTGGAAACTGCCCGGATGATTTATCGGCAGCTCGCTGCAACCTATGAACGCTCATTTCCAACATGGTCCCTCTACATCTTCACAGCTGATGAGGAGTTTGAGGAAATCTTTGGCAAACCTGCAACGAAAAAACGAAAGTTGTATAATGGGCGCATTCGCTGTGACTACTATCAATACTATGGGCCACGCCCACCACGAGATCAGGATGGAGGAAATAATAATGAAGCAAGGATTTGAGACGTTTAAACTGCATGAGGGCTTAGTACAAGCCTTAAAACAGCAGCGTATCATCGAACCCACTGAAGTACAGAGCCAAGTGATGCCCCTGATCCAACAAGGACGAGACGTTATAGCCCAATCCCAGACTGGTTCAGGGAAGACACTAGCCTATCTATTACCACTGCTCAATAATCTTCAGGGCAAGAAGGATGAAGTTGAGTTCATAGTCCTCGCTCCTACACGGGAATTAGCGAAGCAAATCTATGGAGAGGTTCAACGATATATCACTGCTCTGCCTAATGGTGAGATTCTACGTGCTAAACTGTTGATGGGTGGGACTGATCGAGAGCGTCAGCTACGGCAGCTTAATACGCCACCTCAAATTTTAATTGGAACACCTGGACGCATTAAGGATTTAGTGGAGTCAGGGTTCTCCATCCATACTGCACGTACCTTCGTGATTGATGAGGCGGATCAGATGGTGGAGATGGGCTTTCTTGAAGAGATTGCGCAGCTCCATCGCAGTATGAAACGAGGGCATCAAACTCTTTGTTTCTCAGCTACGATTCCCAAAAACTTAGAAAGTTTCTTAAAAAAGATGATGAACCAACCTTATATTGTTCGAGTGGATCAATCTCAGGTTGCGTCCACCGTTGAGCATCACTATTTCCTAACGAAGAATCGTAATCGCTTACCCATTCTGGTGGAGCTATGTCAGCAGTACCGACCTTATTTAGGGATTATCTTTGTGAGCAAAAAGGAAGAGATGGCAGCGGTGTATGAGGCCCTTCTCAATGGAGGCATTGAGACAGGAATGATCCATGGAGATATGAATACGCGGGAACGGAAGAAGGTCCTAGAGCAATTTCGCGCAGGAAAGTTTCCGTTCCTCCTCGCATCGGATGTGGCAGCCCGTGGGATCGATATCGAGGGTGTAAGTCACATTATTAGCTATGACTTGCCCAAGGATCTTAACTACTATGTTCACCGAGCAGGACGTACGGGGCGTGCTGGGGCTGAGGGGCTCTCTGTTGTCCTTGTAGCAGAAGAGCAGGAGAAGATGCTTCAGAATCTCATAGAAAAGAAGAGAATTAAGTTCTTTGCGAAACGTTTAGTCCGTGGAGAAATTGAGACTGCACCTCCCCTCGTTGGCCAACGTCCACAGGGCAAGAGACCAGCTCCATCGAAATCGGTGAAAGAGAAGGCAACAGTGGGAAAGCCAACATCCCGTAGTAAAGCTGGATTGAAGGGAGAACAATCGCAACGTAAACAAGGTGGTCAATCTAGAAATCAAACAAGGAAGCGATCGGGAAGAGCTTCATCACGAACTAAATAACAGAAGCTGCAGCAGGTAATATCGTCAAGGATCTGATTTTTCGATCCTTGACGATATTTTTTGTACCTTACTTATGCTACAATATTCATCAAAAGTATATATTTGGGTGATGAACTCGATTCTAATTATAAATGGCTGAGGAGGATCTTATGGAACAGCTTCAAGTAGGGAAACTCTCGTTAACTTGGTTAAATGGTGGCAATAATCATCTTGATGGTGGTGCTATGTTTGGCGTCGTGCCCAAGCCGCTTTGGAGTAGGAAATATCCATTTAATCATCTCGATCAAATTGAGTTACGTACGGACCCGGTTCTTATCCAGCATGAAGGAAAGTATCTCCTGATTGATTCAGGGATTGGGAATGGTAAACTAAATGAAAAAGCTCGACGTAACTATGGCTGTACCGAGGAATCAAAGATTCATCAGAGCTTAGCAAAATTAGGATTAACCGTAAATGATATTGATGGGGTGCTCATGACCCATCTCCATTTTGATCATGCCAGCGGACTAACGGAACTGGTTGAGGGCGAATATCGTAGCACTTTTCCACGGGCTACTATCTATACCAGTGAGATCGAATGGAAGGAGATGCGCTCTCCCAATCTACGTTCCCGTAATACCTATTGGCGGGAAAACTGGGAGACGATCCAAGATCAAGTAGTAACCTTTGAAAAGGAACTTGAGATCATGTCAGGTATCTCGATGCATCATACCGGTGGCCATAGCGATGGACACGGGATCATTCGGATGGCTAGTGCAGGTGATGTGGCATTACATATGGGTGATTTAATGGGAACCCATGCTCATCGTCCCTCCCTTTGGGTGATGGCCTATGATGATTATCCCATGACGTCCATTGCAGCAAAGGAAGCATGGGTGGTGCCGGGTATGGCAGAGAATGCTTGGTTTACCTTTTATCATGACGCCTATTATCGAGCGATCCGTTGGTCCACAGAGGGGGAGCAGATAGATGCAGTACCCATAGCTAGTAAAGTGCTCCGTGAAGATCTTGCGAAGCAACCACTACCTGTTTCCGAATAAGATCAAAGGATTGTCCAATACAGCATGGAGGGAAGCAGTTTGAAAGAGAGTGTAGCACAGGAATTACAAGAGAAAATTGCAAGTTATCAGATCCAACAGTTTCGTAAGGATCTGCTACATTGGTACGATACAGAAGGGCGCGTTTTACCGTGGCGCCAGAAACCAACGCCTTATAAGGTTTGGGTGTCGGAGATCATGCTTCAGCAGACACGAGTGGACACCGTCATTCCCTATTTTCAACGCTTTATGTCACAGTTTCCTACCATGGAGGCTTTGGCTGAGGCGCCTGAGGAGCAGGTACTTAAGGCATGGGAAGGATTAGGCTATTACTCGCGTGCTCGTCACCTTCATCACGCTGTGAAAGAGGTGGTCGCGGAGTATGGGAGTCAAGTACCTGATGATCCAGTGAAGCTCGGTGAGCTCCCTGGCATTGGTCCTTATACCAGGGGAGCCATTCTGAGTATGGCCTATCAACAGCCTACACCTGCTGTGGATGGCAATGTACTCCGAGTATTTACACGTCTTTTTAATTATGCTGAGGATATTGAAAAGACCAAGACCAAGAAGGAGATTGAGTGGGTGGTGGCACACTGTATTGATCCGGTGCGGCCAGGAGCCTTTAATCAAGCCATTATGGATCTAGGAGCCATGGTCTGCACGCCGAAGAATCCAGCTTGTCGCAATTGTCCCGTTCAGCAGCATTGCTTAGGGAGAGAGGCTGGACAAGCGGAACGATTACCGGTCAAGATTAAGAAGATTCGTGTCCGCCATGAAACCTATTTTGTCCCAGTGATCCGAACAGCCACCCATGTCCTCCTGCATCAACGCCCCGCTTCAGGACTCTTGGCAAAAATGTGGGAGTTCCCTATGTTCCTTGACCCTGATGGGGAGGCTGAAGATAGCTTGCAATTAAGCCAATGGGTGGATAAGCAATTTGCCATTCAACTTCTGTACCTCCATGAGGTGATGAAGCTACGCCATCAGTTTAGCCATCTGGAGTGGAATGTTCATGTTTATCAGTGTCGCTGGGATGAGGAGATGGATGTAGAGAAGCAGTGGTCTGATGAAATAAAGGGAGCGTACCATTTTATTCCCATCGACCAGTTAGCGCAACTGCCACTTCCTGTAGTCCATCAAAAAATCACAGAATGGATGAAATCAGAGTTCGAATAAGATAGGTTCGATTTGGTAAAATGAATTGGAGTAGTGGTTCGGACGGAAAGGATGGGATGAGGCTTGGCATTATTAGAGACGAGGAACCTAACGAAGCGCTTTAAAAACTTCGTCGCAGTAGATCATGTGAATCTACAAGTCAATGCAGGCGAAGTGTATGGCTTCATTGGCCCCAATGGTGCAGGGAAGACAACTGTAATTCGAATGCTAGTGGGGTTAATTCACCCTACAGAGGGTGAGGTCTATATTGATGGTCATCATGTGGGAAAAGAGTTTCGGCAAGCTATCAAGCAGGTAGGAGCCATTATTGAAACACCCTATATGTATGGGTACTTAACAGCTCGCCAAAACTTAACGCGCTTAGCGATGCTGGATCCCCAGATAGATCGTAAGCGAGTTGACGAAGTATTAGAACTGGTTCGGCTTACGGAGCGAGCAGATGATAAGGTGAAGGGGTACTCCCTAGGAATGCGACAGCGCCTAGGGATTGCTCAAGCCCTGCTCAGTCATCCTAAGCTAGTCATTTTAGATGAGCCTGCGAATGGCCTTGATCCACAAGGAATGTTTGAGCTTCGTCAATTAATCAAACAATTGGCCAGTGAAGAAGGAATCGCCTTCTTTATCTCAAGTCACATTCTCCATGATATTGAACAGATTTGTGATCGTGTGGGGATAATTCAACAGGGTCACTTAATCCGTGAAGAACGGGTGGATACCTTATTAGAAGAAGGAGAAAAACGTTATATCATTCATGTTAATCGATTGCAGGAGGCCTATGAATTACTACAAGGTTGGGATTGGATTAACGAAGTGGTTAACCAAGGGAATGCTTTGCAGGTAAGAGTGGATGAGAATCGGGTTGCCGAGCTCAATCGTCAGCTCATCCAAGCTGGCTATGATGTGGTTGCCTTAATTCCCACAGGTACCTCCTTAGAAGAATCCTTCTTACAGATGACAGGTGGGAGGCATGTGGGATGATTCGGATTATGAAGGCAGAATGGTATAAGCTATGTCGACTAAAAAAAACATATTTTGCTTTTGGTTTTTTACTAGTGCTTCAATTGGTGGCGGTTTGGCCAATCTTAGAGATGAATAGGCAGTTTGGGGCACCTAAGATGTCTGCATTCGACTTTTCTGCATCCATGCTACAGGGATTTAGCGGAGTCTTGATCCCAGTCATTATGGTGATTACAATTTTAGAATTGATCAATACAGACTTACGTGATGGAACGATGAGAATGACTTTGATTCGTCCCTATACCCGTAGTCAAGTACTTTTAGGGAAGTGGCTTGCAGCCATCACTTTTTTACTCACCATATTGCTTTTTCTATTGCTTACCTCACTGATGACGGGTTTTATCTTTTTTAGCTTAGAGAGTACTGGTGTAGCGTTCTCAGAGCTGATCGGGATGTATTTGGCTGCCATCTTACCACAAGCAGGCTTAGTCAGTCTCATGTTTTTACTGGCTATTCTCATTAATCATGGTGCAACGACCATGGGGGCTTTATTTCTTTTCTTAATTGGTAGTAGTATTGTGGATATGCTCAAACCAAAGATTGGTCAATTTTTGCTACCCATCTATCTCGATCGATTAGAGCCTTTTTCTATGGAGAGTCACGATCTGTTGCTTTGGACAAGTGTTAGCGTAGGTTATCTTGTGCTCTCTCTATTGTTGACGGATCTCATTTTCCGTCGAAAAGATCTTTTGCAGTAAGACAAAAGCTGTCAGATGTAGTCAATCTTCGTGCAAGGAATCAACTGGAGGATGGAGAAGTGAATCAACAGTAGAATTTCCACGCGCAATACCTGAGTAAGGAGGAGATTGACGATGGAATCTGAGTTGATTCAACTCCAAAATTGGCATGTGATCCTTGAGCATGAAAAGGAACGATTACGGGTACAGCGAGCATTTTTGCAAGGTGAAGTGGAGCATGTGAGGAGACGGCTAGAACGTGCACGAGTTCTTCAACACTTAGGATTACAACACAATTCTCAGGGAATTGAAGCAGAGGGCATACGACTCGAACGAGAATTGCAAAAGGTAGAGAGAACGCTGCATGAATTAGAGGAGGAGCTATCTGCAAGGGTACAGCTTACCATCGGCCATCTCTTACGGGATCAATCTTCCCCTCAGCGTCCTTTCACTCCACAGCTCTCATAAGGGAGATAAAAAACATCCGATCCATCGGATGTTTTTTTATGAAGAAGTTACTGGCTTTTTATTGTAAAATAGAAGAGAAGGTAAAGGAGGCTATCATGTGGTCATTCGTTCTTTTCGGCTTAGTGATTATGCAGCGATAATGGAAATTTGGAAAGAGACAGGGCTAGCATACGAAGATATGGAGTCCATGGATGCCATTGCAAAACAACTAGCATGGGACAGTGAATTGGTGCTGGTAGCCGAATTGGACGAAAATGTAGTGGGGGTAATCGTAGGTACTATTGACAGGGGGCGGGCTTATTTTTATCGCTTAGCTGTACTGAAGGCCTACCAAAAAAGAGGAATTGGACGAGGCTTAGTTCAAGCCCTGGAAGAGCGGCTGCAAAAGCGAGGTGCCTATCAAATCTTCATTATGGTGAATCAAAAGAATGAAAAGGTGATTCCATTTTATCAGTCCTTGGGCTATGATGTGGAACGGTATATCACCATGTCGAAGAAGCTATAGTGCTGACTTGTCCATAAGCAGAACGTAAAGGGGTGGTATTGATGCGTTGGTTTAGAAAGAAGCGGGATGACGAAGTGCAATCCACCATTGAAGAGCCAAGCCAGGAAGTGCCACAGATCGATTGCACCCTCTCAGAAGTACGTAAGGCGATTCACCAATATTATCGTGATTTGCCCAAAGGGACAAATTTGTCTATTATTATTTGTGATGATAACTCCATCGATTATTCTTTATTGATTCCGTATCTGCATGGGATCCCACGCCAAACATACTTTATGTCAAAGGCAACATACGAATTGTTTGAGGATGGTGAAATACCAAGGATCCTAGATCTTGTGCAGAAAGCAGTTGATCGTTATATTTTTGAACGGAATGAATTACCGATTATTGATGGTGATCCGTATCATAAGGTTAGCTATTTGAAACTGCGCGATTATTTAGATGAACGCCCATCAATTGATACCTACCTAACAGATCAGGAGAATATGATCACACATCGCAAACCACGTTAGAGAGAAAGGAGTTCATTATGGAAGAGCCAAAGGTGGGATCCAACATAACAATTATCAGTTACAAGCACGATGGATCCTTTCACCGTAAATGGGAATCATCGATGTTATTGAAACATCGTGCTCACCCAATCATTGGAAATTATCATGCCCAGGTTAGTGAATCCAATGGGGAGCACTGGCAAACACGTGAACCAGCAATCGGCTTTTTTCGACGGGACCGCTGGTATAATATTATTGCCATGATACGTGATACGGGTATCTTTTATTATTGCAATTTAGGTTCCCCGGTCCGTTGGAAGAATGGAACACTTACGTATATCGATTATGATCTTGATGTCAAAGTTTTTCCCAATGGCGATTACATCATCTTAGATAAGGATGAGTTTTCAGAGCACAGAGCAGCGATGAACTACGATAAGGCCACGGTTACGAAAATCTATCAAGGATTGGATCAATTGCTATACTTAATTAAGAATCGCAAGGGACCGTTTCATCCTTCAACCGTTGAAATGTGGTATCAAAAATACATGCAATTTCAGCCTGAATTACGTCAAGTTCATCAAGAAACATTTCATTGGCAGGAGCGCTCTGAAAAAATTAATTAAGAAGATGTTTCAAGAGATGCTCCGATTGGAGCATCTTTTTTCTTGTTGCTTGGCAGGAGAATCATGTTTACAATGAATGTGCACTATAAGGGTAAAGTAAGCCATAGGTTCGATCAATTCTCACAGCAATGGTGAAAAAAATCACGAGCTTGGATTATTTTGTAGGGGGTCTTATTGATGAAGAAAGAGCGACGAGAATTTCCTGTATCACCTAACGTGAAGCTAGGAACGATATCTTACATACTCTTTGCAATTTTTATTGTGGTATATGGTTATTGGGTGGATAAATCATGGATGTCCATCATGGGTTTTATCGGTGTAACATTATTTACATTTTTATATTTTCAATATACCCGTTTACGCATTGTACTTGAAAATGGAAAGTTTATGCACTACTTTGGGGATAAGGTAACTGGCACCTATGATTTGAAGGATATTAAAGCTGTTCAAGTGGATGATGGTAGTGATTCTTGGCTGAGCCGCTTCTTCCGTTTTCGTCTCTTTATTAAACGGGATGTGGTTGAGTTTAAGGGCCGAGCTTTTCAGATTGGGATTTATCATCCAAGAAAAGAGCTCCTTCGTGATTTAATCATGAATACGAAGCTTCAGAAGCAGGTTACTCCTCAAGTAAAGGAATACCTTAATATCAAGGATTAATGATCGTATTCAGCTTCTAAATGAATCGAACACATGAATCAGATTTACGAATAGAGACAAAGGTTCAGTTGGAGTCTTAAACACCATCTGAACCTTTGTCTCTATTTATATCGGTAAAATAGGCAGGTTCTACATGAATATGGACGTGATGGATATCAAAGTACTGAGCCATGCTCCACTCAATCTGATCACTAATACGATGTCCTTCAGCAATGGTTAAACTGGAATCAACAAGGATAGTGGCTTCAATAAAGATTTGATTTCCTTGCATTCGTCCTTTCATTTCGGTGACTTCCACTACGCCATCCATTGTAAGGATATGCGCCTGATATGCTTCAAGTTGCTCTATATTAAACCCATCTGTGAGCATATGAGAAGACTCATGAAAGATGCCCCAAGCTGTCTTGGCAATGATACAGCCAATGATTAATGCAAAGATAGGATCTAACCAGGCCATGTTCCATTGTGCTGCAAGGATACCTGCGCCAGCACCAATACTCACCCAAGCATCGGAGAGATTATCCTTTGCTGCAGCTTTGAGAGCAAGGCTTTTAATTTTTTTACTTAATCGGAGATTATAGCGATAAACGAAATACATGATTATCGCCGAGATGAGAGCGCACCAAGCAGCGATAGGGTCAGGAGTTACAGGGGTCTTATTCAGGAGATCGATAATTACATCCATCAGTACTTGAATGCTTATGGTAGCCATGACAAATGAAGCGAAGAGAGAAGCAATGGTTTCTGCTCGACGATGACCGTATGGATGATCATCGTCGGCAGGGCGCTTCGCAATTTTTATCCCGATCAGTACTGCTACAGAGGCAATAATATCGGTTACATTGTTCATGCCATCAGCAATAAGGGCTTTAGAGTTACTCATATTCCCCGCGATCAGTTTAAACAAGGAGAGTACGAGGTAGGCGATAATACTAAGCCAAGCACCTATCTCTCCCTGTGTTGTTTTTTCTTCATGATTCCGTATGGATGTCATTCCTGCTACTCCTTATCCCCTATACCTTTCATTAGTATAGCAAATGGGGTAGGGAGGGGAAGGAGTTAAAGAAAGTCTCTTGTTCTGTTCTACCTTTGCTTATCTAATTCAAAATTATTGTTAATATGAAAAATATTTTCCTAATAGAAATTAAAGATAGAAACCCTTCGATAGTTCCAAATGTTGACAAACGAATGTGGCTAAAGAGTGAACAAAGACCTAAAGTATGATAATTTCGGATCTTTTCATAGTAAAATGGTGGTATTGGAGTAAAGATGCTACCAGAAATAAGGGGGAGTGTTGTTGTGAGTAATCGTAAGGTTGTTCGTTATATGCTAGTTTTAATGTGGGTTGCATGGGCCGCATTAATGATTTCAGACTATTTACGAGAGGATTCTGTTCTACTTAATCTCATATTGGGGATTGTGTTGTTAGTTCTTCCAACCATAACAACATTCATTCCTAAGCTCGATCCTCAAACTCCATATATTTTAATCATCGGTCTTATTTCCTATAGTACAATTCTAACTGTGTTTACAGAAGATGCATCACGCTTCAATCTGCTTTTTATGATGTATTACGTAGCATTAATGACTTCTACGCTGTTCTATAAAAGGGGAATTATCTATACAACCATCGGTTTAAGCTTTTTTATTCAAATCTCCTTTATCTTTGCTATACCTGAATTAATTCAATCCACTGTGACCATGTCTGTGTATGTTCAACTTCTTTTTGTATATGCTCTTGTCAGTATTATCGCCATGGTTCAGGGAAAGCTGGGACGAGGCTATATCATAGATGCTGAGCATCATGCTGAAGAGACAGCGGTACAAATGGAGAAAGTAGAGAGCTTACTTAGCAATCTTAAAGATGGTGCTAATGAAGTGGATCATGAGGTAGATCAATTTACAGAAGAAGGGAATCAACTTCAAGAGATCAGCGGTCAAGTGCTTCAAGCGATTCGGGAGATTGCTAAAGGGGCAGAGCATCAAACAGAGAGCATCAATGATGCGGTAAACTTTTTACGGCAAGTGGTAGAACGGATTGAACGGGTAGCAGAAGAGACAGCACACGTCAATGAAGTAGCTAGTGGTACCTCCCAACGTGCTGGAGAGAGCAGTCAGCAAATGGATGAATTATCCGAGAAGATGCAACAGAATGGCAGCATGATTGAAGCGATCAATCAAGCAACTAATGCCTTGTCCCACAAGATTGTGGAAGTAAGTGGACTTTTAGCCTCCATCAAGGATGTTGCAGAGCAGACCAATCTGCTAGCACTCAACGCATCCATCGAAGCAGCACATGCTGGCGAACATGGGAGAAGTTTTGCTGTTGTAGCAGAAGAGATTCGTAAGCTAGCTGAACAGACCAATCGTTTAGCGCAGAATATTCAAGAAGGTTTAGGAGAAGTTGGAGAACGTATGCATAAAATGGAAGAGCGAGCCCAGGAAGGAATTACAGTGACTACTGCCAGTCTTGAGATGGTAGGTGAAGCAAAAGGGTCCTTCGATAATATTGTTCAGAGCATTCAAGTGCTCGTAGAGCAAGTTGAGCATACAACAGATGAGACACAAGAGATTAAGAAGTTTTCTGATAAGGTGTTAGCAGAATTCGATAATCTATCAGCGATTGTTGAAGAGGCTAGTGCCAGTGCAGAAGAAGTCACCGCATCTGCTGAAGAACAGCAGCATGCAATTGAGCATTCATTTGGTCGCTTAGAACGGATTCGTCAATTGGTGAAGTCCTGGTCGAGGTAGTACTTTAAATCTTGCAATTTCGTAGATAATATCGTTATAATATAAGTGCAAATTAAATATGTTCCTTCGGGGCTAGGTGAAATTCCTGACCGGCGGTAATCAGCATATGCTGTCAGCCCGCGAGCCTTTATAGGCAGGATCCGGTGTAATTCCGGAGCCGACAGTACAGTCTGGATGGGAGAAGGAAGATGAATGTCGAGTATGGATAGAGTCAATCCAATGTGATTGTCGATCCTTATTTGTCGTGCACAGAAATGCCCCGGTTATTTATTACCGGGGCATTTTTTGTTCTTCGACTTCTCATCTTCATGTGAAGGGACGCAAAAAAATTGAGGAGGAGAAGAAATGAAAGAGAAACGATCAGTACAGCTTTTAGTCTCTGTTGCAATGTTGTCAGGTGTTGCTTTTGTCATGATGTATTTTGATTTTCCACTTCCGATGTTCCCAGACTTCTTAAAAATCGATTTTAGCGAAGTTCCAGCATTAATTGGTGGCATTCTCTTTGGGCCAGCTGCTGGTGTAATGATTGAATTGATTAAAAATGTACTTCATTATGTTTTTAAATCTGCTGCTACAGGGGTTCCCATTGGGCAGTTAGGCAACTTTATTGCCGGTTCCCTCTTTGTCATTAGTACCGTTGTGATTTATCGGAAATGGCGGACTTGGAAAGCACTTATTTTTGGAATGCTTACAGGCACAGTGGTAATGGCCGTAGGTATGGCCTTCGCCAATTACTTTATCCTAATTCCTGCATATGCCTATTTCCTTGATATGGGATTCATGAATGATACTAAATTCGAATTGATCCTCTATGCCATTAGTCCATTCAATTTCTTTAAAGGGTTGATTATTGCCGTGATTGCTTATCCCTTAATGATAAAGCTTATTCCAAAAATCAAGGTGAATTCCCTTCGTGCTTAATGTAGAGTAGGGTATAATAGGGGTGGAAAGATTGTCCATCTTAACCAAACTTACATTAATCCAATGATGAAAGGGGATCAATATGATACAAGTTGGTGAACAGGTTCCTGATCTAGTGTTACCGGCATCCGATGGGACAATGGTTTCGTTAAAACAATATGCCGGGAAATATGTTGTGCTCTATTTTTACCCCAAGGATATGACACCAGGCTGTACAACGGAAGCATGTGAGTTCCGTGATATGACCAGTCAATATGAAGCACTCAATGCCATGATCGTCGGTGTTAGTCCTGACCCACTAAAATCTCACGAGAAGTTTATCCAAAAACATGAGCTACCATTCCTCTTACTCTCCGATGAAGAGCATGCTCTTGCTGAGGCATTTGGAGTATGGAAGCTTAAGAAAATGTATGGTCGTGAGTATATGGGAATCGAACGCTCTACCTTTATCATCGATCCAGAGGGAAAATTGCTTAAGGAATGGCGAAAGGTGAAGGTAAAAGGTCACGTCGAGGATGTCCTCAACATATTAAAAGCGCTACAATCTTAAAATGAAGTAGCACAGTTGAAGCTCAATATCAAGATTATCCAAATTGGTTCATGTAGATATTCATGCCGATTTGGATAATCTTTTTTTACAGATGTTTAGCTTGGCAAATGCTCAAGGCAGTGAAGGAGATTCAATTGCTCTAAGAGAATTCATTTTGATAGATGTTCGCTTACTTTTGGTATTTCAATAATTCCGAGACAGTAACAAAACGATATCCTTCCATCTGTAACGCTTCTAGGATGGTTAACAAGGCCTCTGGTGTATCCGGGCAGGAATCACTGGCGTGCATCAAGATGATGTCACCTGGGTGTACCCGTTCGAGAACCCTAGCTGCCACTTGCTCAACACCAGGTTTCTTCCAATCCAAGGAGTCTGTGTCCCATTGGATCACTTCGTACCCCATGTTTCGAAGTGTCCGCACGACTCTTGTATTGTAATCACCATTAGGAGTACGAATCAGTCGCGAGGGTTTGTGTCCAATGATCTGCTCTAATGTTTGCTCTGTTTTAGTAACCTGCTCACGAATCCAGTCATCACTATACTGGCTGTAGTTATAATGATGCCATCCATGGCTAGCGATTTCATAGCCGCGCCTTGCGATCTCTTGTACAACCTCAGGATGCTTATCACTCCATGGGCCTGAGAGGAAGAAGGTTGCTTTATCCACAAACTTGAGAGCTAAAGCATCTAAAACAGGTAGCGCTACATGCTCGCCCCAGCTAATATCAAAAGTAAGGGCAACCACCTTTTCATCAGTAGGAACTGAATAGATGGGGATCTCCTTCGCGTAGCTCACTGTTGGAATGAGCATTAAGGTTAAGGATGTCAAGCATAGTAATTGTCCAAGACGTTTAAAGCTTTTTAACAAACCTACACCCCCTTCATTAGGATTACGTGAAATCATTCATATTTAGCATCAACCTTGTGCAAAGAAAGTATGAGAAATCAATGTTCCCATTTTTTACATCTTACAATTAATAAGAGTACGAAAATAAAAACGATAAAAATCAGTCGCCGCTATAAAGATTAAAGGAGGAGCATTCATGCTAGTTGTGACAACAATGCATTTATCAGAAAAGCATCAAGAGCAATTTCACCATCAATTTCCCCAACATGAGCTTCAAGTGTACCCCTCCATCGACGAAGCTCGTCATAGTCTGCCCCAAGCTGAGATTCTGCTTACATATGGGGAGGATTTAACGGTTGACTTGCTTGAAGAGATGAAACAGCTTCAGTGGATTCATGTGATCAGCGCAGGCATTGATCGTTTACCATTTAATGAGCTGGAACAACGAGGGATACTTGTAACCAATGCAAGGGGGATCCACGCGATTCCCATGGCTGAATACACCATTTGGGCGATTTTGACTCTTGCTCGTCAAGGGAAGAAACTATTCACGCAACAAGAGGAATGTCTCTGGGATCGTTCTACTCGAATGACCGAGGTGGCGGAGCAAACATTAGGAATACTGGGGACGGGAGCCATTGGGCAGGAGATTGCCAGGAAAGCGAAAGCCCTAGATTTACGAGTCATTGGATATAATCGAAGCGGTGAGCATCCAAAACACTTTGATGTAATTGTTACCGGCGCCGATCTAAATCAGCTATTTCAAGAGGCAGACTATATTGTTTCGGTATTACCGCGTACAGCGGATACGGATGGACTAGTTGATCAAAGACGACTCCATCTGATGAAGAGGGATGCTTCTTTTATCAATATTGGCCGTGGCAATGTAGTAGATGAGGAGGCACTCATTGAAGTTTTACGTAACCAAAGGATTAAAGGGGCAGTGCTCGATGTATTTCAAACGGAACCACTTCCAGTTGAGCATCCCTTCTGGTCGCTGGAGAATTGTATTGTAACGCCACATTTATCTGGACGCTTCCCGAAATACATGGAGCGAGCAATGAATATTTTTTATCATAACCTCCATGTTTGGGAAGACCGTACAGGAGAGTTAAAGAATAAAGTAGATTTAACCAGAAGGTATTAGAAAGGAGAACAAGATGAAGATCTATACAAGAACGGGAGATCGTGGAGAGACTTCTTTAGCCTACGGAAAGAGAGTACCTAAAAATTCTTTGCGCGTGGAAGGGTATGGTACGGTTGATGAAGCTAACTCGGCTATTGGTGTGATCATGGCTGCACTGCCAAATGAGGAATGGACCCAACCTTTAGTACTCGAGCTTAAGCAAATACAAACAAAACTATTCCATATCGGTAGTGAGCTAGCAACACCTGCTGATAAAACGGTTCATTGGCCAGCAAAAGAAGAGGATGTGCAGTTTTTAGAGACAGCCATCGATTGGAAGGATCAGCAACTGACTCCCTTGCAGCAGTTTATTCTTCCAGGAGGTCACCTTGCAGCAGCTTATACTCACCTAGCCCGTACCATTGTCCGACGCGCTGAACGTTGTGCCACCAGTGTGGCCATGGAGGAACCACTCAATCCAATTGTGGTTCGTTATCTTAACCGTTTATCGGACTATCTTTTTGTCCTTGCTCGCTATATTAATCAGCAAATTGGGGTAGCAGAACCTGTCCTTCATCAAGAGTAATAAGGGACTGCTGCTTCATCAAACAATTGATAAAGTGGAGTTTCCTCTGAAAGAATATTTCCTTCCTTCAGCATGGTTAATTGAGTCATCGTGAGTGGGAAGCGAGGGATGCCCTGTAACATGCGAACACTTAACTCCATTAAGTTTAAAGGAAGATAAACAGGGCGCAGTTTTCGGTTGAGAACCTCTGCCTCATGCTGAAGCATCTGAAGAAAGCTTACCTGTTCTGGACCTCCTACCTCAAAGATGAGATTGGAGAGGTGTGACTTCCAGACCGCCTTTTCAAAGAGTGAAGCAACGGTTTTAAGTGCTACAGGCTGAAGTAAGTAATTTCCATGTCCAATTACAGGTGTCAAGGGCAGTTGAACGAGGGAGCGTAATTGTTGGACAAAAGGACTCTGCACCTCATAGATGATGGATGGTCGAAAGATGATATAGGGAATATCACTAGCTTGAACCACTTGCTCAGCAATATACTTGGTTTGATGATAACCAGTATTAGAATTTGCTCGAGCCCCGAGTGCACTCATATGGATGAAACGCTGTACACCAGCATTTTGTGCTGCTTCACAGAGGAAGCGCGTACCATCCACATGGATTCTTTGAAAGGTAATGCCTTGGCGAGGAACTTCGCGAATAATCCCTACGAGATGAATAACAGTATCGCATGAGCGCATTGACTCTGAAAGCAGTTCAGGTTGAAAGAGATCTCCAACAATAAAACGAAGGGATGATTGAGGGAGAGTTTGAAATAGCTGTTTTTGCTCTTCGCGTCGAATCAAGCAGGTAACATGGTGTCCTTGCCGAATTAATTGTTGAACAACATGCTGTCCAACAAACCCAGTAGCGCCTGTTACAAACAGACGATGTATCGTATGATCCATCCTAATCACTCCTTTGAATCCATATTTACTATTCTGTTTCAGATGTTCTCAAACGACCTAATTCATCGACAATGGCAGATATCTCCGCAATACTTAGCTGGTTTTTACTTTTTAATAATAAATAAAGGTCATATAAATCATCGTATTTATCTAGTGAAAAATAATCAGGATGTAGGAGCGCTGGATTAATAGCTTGTAACTTTTTAATGATTTCCTCAAGAATATACTCCAGATTAGGGCGATTTGCTTGATTAAGATTCATGATATTCCTCCTTTTTCACTATGATTTTACATCATGGGTGGTCTTCTGCCTATACTTAAAGCCACTTCGTCTCATATGGTATAGTGGGAGATATAGAAGGAGGAATGGGAATGGCAGGACATTGGGTTGATGAAGAAGTTTTTTTATGGATCTTGATCATCATCTTGCTTGTCATCTTATTCGTAGGCTTGTTTAATTAATCATAGTGAAAAGGAAGAGTGTAATTCTACACACTCCTTCCTCTCTATGGACAAGCAGTTCTAGAGAGGGCATGAAAGGATTGATACAGAGTGAGAAAAAGAGATATCCCTGAATTGATACAACGGTTAGACCAGATGTTTCCTAATGCACAGTGTGAATTAGTTCATCATTCTCCGTTTACGCTTCTCGTAGCAACGATGTTAAGTGCACAGACCACCGATGAGATGGTTAATCGAGTCACCAAGGATCTGTTTCAATCATATGATCAACCTGAGCAATATGCGGCGATGTCACAGGAAGAGCTGGAAAAGCATATTCGTCGTATTGGCCTATTTCGGTCAAAGGCAAAGCATATCATTGCCATGAGTAAAATATTATTAGAAGAATACCATGGTGAAGTTCCACAGACGAGGGAAGAGCTTGTAAAATTGCCTGGTGTGGGAAGGAAAACGGCTAATGTCGTTATTTCAAATGCCTTTCATGTTCCTGCTATTGCAGTGGATACCCATGTTGATCGTGTTTCAAAACGTTTAGGATTAAGTAAATGGAAGGATAGTGTGCTTGAGGTTGAAAAAAATTTAATGAAATTGATTCCTCAAGAGGAATGGACACAAACACATCACCGTCTCATCTTTTTGGGACGTTATCAATGTAAGGCACAGAACCCGCAGTGTGCAGATTGTCAGCTACTGGACCTGTGTCGAGAAGGATTGAAAAGAATGAAAAATGCCGATTTGGTAGAGAATACATAGGAGGTGGAAGAATGAAAATGCTTGTTGCTGTTGTACAAGATTGGGCTGAAGAAGCCATTGTACAGACGCTAACACAAGAACAATATCGGGTCACAAAGCTGACTAGTAGTGGCGGGTTTTTACGCCAAGGTAGCACGACGCTCTTCATTGGAGTAGAAGAAAGCGACTTAACCAATTGTTTGAATAAACTTAAACAGGTTTGTGAAGAATCTGAAGCGTCATGGAAGAGGGAAAAGGATGATAAAACATCAAATGTAACGCTATTTGTTCTTGATGAACCCCCTTTAATGACCATGTAATGATGTTGTTCCGATAAACGATGATTGACAAAGAGATTATTCAAAGGATACACTAAAATCTAGAATTACTTTTATTATCACTTGATAATGACAATTATTTAAGGTAAGGGAGGTGCATGACGATGACGGCAGAAGTGGAAGCTGCAATTGAACGCTTGAAAGAGACCGGAGTGCGGATGACACCACAGCGTCATGCTGTCCTTGCATACTTGATGAATAATCTCAATCACCCTACAGCCGATGATATTTATAAAGCGTTGGTTGATCGATTCCCAAATATGAGTGTAGCTACAGTATACAATAACCTACGTGTTTTTAAGGAGAATGGCTTAGTACGTGAGTTAACCTATGGCGATGCTTCAAGCCGTTATGATGCCAACATGACCGAGCATTATCATGTAATCTGCACGGAATGTGGAGCCATCCATGACTTTGAACATTCGTATCTCTTTGACTTAGAAATGCAAGCAGGGGAACGGACTGGTTTTAAGATATCGGAGCATCGTTTAGAACTCTATGGTGTTTGCCCAGCTTGTCAGAGTAAGAGGCGCAAATAAATCAGCTCAATAAATAATTCACTTAATGATCTATACAGCCATTAAAAGGTGTTTACTCAGCGCTTATGGAAGAACCTTTCCATAAGCGTTTTTTCTAATTCACCAAAGTTATTCATTTGCTTCTAGATATTCACATAGGGAGGTGGAAACCGCCACTATCCTTTTTAATGATAAAACTGATATGATAAAGTAGACCAAAAAGAACTCTGCTGAGATCAAAGTAGATGCGAGAAGATAGAAAGAGAGAGGGAGAGAACGTCCATGGCACCAGAATTGGAATTGAATCCCAGTCGAATGACTCGAAGAAAACGAAAGCGTCGTCCCTGGTTCGCAATGTTCATGATCACATTCTTGCTATTGATCGGTGCATTGGCAGGGTGGTGGTATATTGAGCAACTTCCCAATGATGAACAGGTCTCTCTTTTTCCCAAAGAGCAGTTCAGCTCTTTCATAGATGATGCAACAAATATGACCTTCCAATCGATGCCGATTTTACTAGATGGCCAAATCATGGCAGAACAGGCTCTTTTAAGTGGAGAAGAGGTTCTTTTGCCATTTGACTTGATCAAGGAAAAGATCGACCCACGTATTTATTGGGATGAGTCAGTCCAATCCGTGCTCATAACTACCGAAGATAAAGTAATTCGCTTTCCTCAGTCGGCCATTGAAGCCTTTATTAATGAATCACCGTTCTCGCTTACAGTACCTACAGTGAAGCTGCAGGATACGATCTATATTCCTTATGCACACCTCGCCACACTCTATCCAATGGAGCTAAAGATTCTACCAGAAAATGAGACTCAGCCACCTATTCTTGTGCTTTATCAAGCAGGATCTCTGAAGCAATTAGCCCATGTAGTAATTGAGAACAACAGGGAAGAGAATACACAGCTTCGCCAGTCTCCGTCTAAAAAAGCACCCATTGTGGAGCAATTAATCCGTGATTCAAAGCTTATTCTACTCGGTGAGGAAAATAACTGGCTATTGGTGGAGACAGCAGAGGGGATGGTTGGATATCTTTCAGAAGAGATGGTCCAATTGGACGAAATGATGCAAATTGCTTTACCTGATCTTCCTAAGAGAACACCAATTTGGTACCCCCTAGGTACAAAGATCAATTTAACTTGGGAGCAGGTATATAGTGCCAATCCAGACACCTCAAAATTAGGAGCCATGCCAAGCCTGAATGTGGTTTCGCCGACCTGGTTTGAATTGGTAGATGATCAGGGAACAATAAAAAATAAGAATGCTTCGCTTCAATATGTGGAATGGGCGCACCAACGAGGCTATCAGGTATGGGCCCTTTTTAGTAACGGTTTTGAGCCAGAACAAACTCATGCAGTACTTCAAGACTATGGAAAACGGAAGCAAATGATTCAACAGCTTCTCCAATATGCACATATGTACCAATTAGACGGAATCAATTTGGATTTTGAGAATGTTTATTTAAAGGATAAGGAGAATCTCGTCCAATTTGTTCGTGAGCTAACACCTTACCTCCATGAAATGGGACTGGTGGTCTCTGTGGATGTAACCATCCATTCAACATCAGAAAATTGGTCGATGTTCTACGATCGTGAAGCATTTGGCGAAGTTGTGGATTATGTCATCGTAATGACCTATGATGAACACTGGGGCTCTAGTCCAATCGCTGGTTCAGTAGCCTCTTTACCTTGGGTAGAGAAGGGACTTCAAGGCATATTAGAAGAGGTGCCTGCAGAAAAAGTGGTTTTAGGCGTTCCGTTTTACACGCGGCTCTGGCGTGAGGAACCACAGGCAGACGGTTCGATTAAAGTAACGCAAAAGGCTTATAAAATGGATGCGATTCAAGCGTGGATGACAGAACGTCAAGTGCAGCTCATTTACGATGAAAAAACCGGGCAAAATTATGCTGAGTATTATGACCCTAAGGAAAAGGTGACCTATAAGATCTGGTTAGAAGATGACGTTTCTATGCGACAACGCATAAGGCTAGTTCATAAGTATGAATTAGCAGGAGTCGCTTCATGGAGCCGCTTCTTTGCTAACGAAGAGATCTGGGACGTAATGCATGAAGAGCTTCAATCAACTCCATTTCGTCACTAATTGACGATATAAAAGAAGGAAGTAAGGGTGTTGTTCCCTCACTTCCTTCTTTAGCTTACTTTAACCCTGCAGGATTCTCTGGTGTATGATGAATTGGTGTTGTTGCAAGCGTAGGATCGAGGGTTAGTTTTTGCTTACAAAACATACATTCATCAACGCGTCCTAATACCTTCGTCATCTTTCCACATGAAGGGCATTCTACCATTGGTGACCGTGAAGATAACATACCAATCCACATGTACATCGCTCCACTAAATAATACCATTAGAACGCCTAAGACAAGAAAGATTGCCATGATTGTTTGTGAGCCTTCTGCCCAACTACCTAGCCAACCACGGAAGAATACATAACCAAGGTACATCAAAGCAATACCAAGAAATATCATACCCATCGCATAAGAGCGTAGTCGATTTATTTTACCCGAAAATATCATGAATTTATTCCCTCCTATAGCGGATTATATCATAAAACATTTTACTAAGATATTTACAATGTCTTGTGTAAAAACATTCGATTTTCCTTGAGTTACTTCACCATATCAATCAATGTTAGGCAGGAATTTTCTGATTGCATGTAGAAGTGAAAAAACGAATTAGACCATACAGAGAGGGTCAACACAGAGAGGTGGCATTTATGGAACAAACCATTCAAGGGTATATCCGTCAACTGCAGAACAACCCCAATATTTTATCCATACTATTAGTAAAGCAGGAGGATAAATTTAGCCCCATCTCTGACGGATTTGATGCATTGCTAATTGTTATCACCAATGAAGGACCTACTTCAATTCAACATTATGTTATTGCAGAACATACGGTACAAGAGATCTATGTGAACCAACAAGAACTGGAGAATTGGTTCTATCATCAACGGACGAAGCGAATTGTGGAGTGGATTTTTAATGCGACAGTACTATATGAGAAAGAAAGCTGGTTTACGCATTATCATGATCAGCTTCACCACTTCCCTGAAGCGATGAAGGAAAGAAAGATCTGCATTGAATTTTCCGCCTTTTTGCGCCGCTATATGGCAGGTAAGGATCTATTGAATCAGGGATACGCCATGGATGCATATTCGCATATTGTTCATGCACTTCATCATTGGGCGCGCATATTATTAATTGAGAATGGATTACACCCAGAAGTAAGCATGTGGAATCAAGTGCGCCTAGTGGATCAAGAAATCTATAAATTATACTGCGAGTTAATCGAAGGAGATGAACCATTAGCCAAACGTCTCCAATTACTCTTACTAGCGAGCCAGTTTTCTGTAAACAAACTGATGCGTAGCTCTTCCCGTTTAATTCAACATATTTTATCTTCAAGAAAAGAACCTTGGACCATTGAAGAGATTGCAGACTATCCATTAATCCAAGAGAGTGATATTGATCTTTCACTGTTAATGGAGAAACTAGTGGAGAGAGAGATTGTTTTTGCATGTGAAGATGAGCTTCTAGATGGAGTGGCTATTCGTAAGTATTATGTCTAAATATTTCACGTACTCTCCTTATCCAGCTTTTTCTTGTGCTTTTTTATATTCTTTCCCTTGACCATTTCATTACCCTGTGTTAAGATAATTTTTGTCGCCGCGATAAACGGCAACAAAAGAACATCGGCTAAAATTGCAACATCCTTGTTGCAACGCCGATAAAAACTACAGAGCATTACCAACAGCTTTTTCATGCTCTGTGAGCAATATATCATTTCTTTTATCGTAGCGCGACACCGCAACCTCCGGTTGCAGGAGCGCGAGATAAATAAATGATATATGCGAACCGTCGTTCTTTGAAAACTGAACAATGGAAAAGAAGCGGACCAGTTGATTTATTTTGAGCAATCAAGCTCA